>CAKUMG010000316.1 GCA_934667465.1 uncultured Actinoplanes sp.
CCGGGCTGCGCTGCCGGCCCGCCCGCGACACGATCGCCGACACCTGGGCGTGGCTGACCTCCCTGCCCGGTCCGGCACCGCAGCGCGCCGACCGCCCGGCCGTGGGCCTCGACCCGGCGAAGGAGGCTGCCGTCCTGGCGTGACGTGTCCCACGTGCCCGCCGCCACCCTCTCGGCACGTGCCCCGTCCCCGCTCCGGCACGCTCGGCGCTGACCAGGACAAATGTTTTTCGTGGGGGTCGGTGAATTCCTTTTGTTCTTGTCTTGGAGCGTGCCTGGTGGGGCGGCGCACACCGCGTAAGCCGTCCTAGGATGTTAGGAAGCGGAGCCGGCTGCCGGAGAATAGGCGTGTGCGCATCGCCGGAACCGAGCAGACCCGAGCCGAGCTCGGCACCGTCCGTCCCGACCTGATCGGGGCCTACGACGGGGCGCTGCCGCGTGCCCGCGCCGAGATCCTCGCCCGGCTGCTCGGCGCGCTCGACCGGGAGCCGCTGCCCGGGGCGGCGCGGGTGCGCTACCCGGCGGCGGCCGCGGTGCCGTTCGCGCAGGTGCGGGCGGGGCTGAGCGCCTCGGTCGACGGCGAGCAGGTCAGTGACCCCGTGGTGCTGGTGGAGCGGCTGGGGTGGGCGGACGGGTTCCGGGCGGAGATCGGCAACAGCGTCGCGAACCTGGCGCTGGCCTACGCTCACCCGCCGGTCCCCTCCCCCGGCGCTTTCGTCTCCCCCGGCTTCTCCGCGGGCGGTTCCGTCGATTCGCCGGGCGGTTCCGTCGAATCGCCGGGCGTTTTCGTCGCCGCGGGTGGCAGGCCGGGCGCTGCACCCGGCGCGGGGCTTGCTTTCGGCGGGCGGCTGGCGGATTTCGAGCAGCTCGTGGTGGACGGGCATCCGTTGCATCCGGGGTGCCGGACCCGGGCGGGGCTGGATGTGGCGGGCGTGCTGGCCTATGCGCCCGAGCACCGGCCGGTGCTGCGCCTGGTCCGGATCGCGGTGCCGCCGCAGCGGTGGCACGGCGACGGGCCGCCGGTGCTGCTGGCGCACCCGTGGCAGGCGCAGCGGATCCTCGCCGAGCATCCGTGGCTGCGCGCCGCCGGGCACACAGGCCCGGTGCGGCCGCTGATGTCGCTGCGGACCGTCGACACCGGCGCCGGGCACGTCAAGACCGCCGTGGACGTGCAGATGACCTCCGCCGTACGGACGGTGTCGCCGGCCGCCCTGCACAACGGGCCCGTGCTGTCGGCGCTGCTGGCCCGGCTGACCGCGGACCTGCCGGTGACCGTGCTCGCCGAGCACGGCGCCGGCGCGGTCCTGATCGGCGGGCGGCCCGACCGGCGGCTGGCCCACCTGCACCGGGCCGCCCCGCGGCTCGCGCCCGGCGAGGTGGTGCTGCCCCTGGCAGCTTTGGCGGCCGCGGACCCGGGCGACGGGCGGGCGTTGCTGCATCATGCGGCAGCCGACCCGTACGCGTGGTGGGAGCAGTTGACCGCCGTCCTGGTGCCCCCGATGCTGCGGCTGCTGGAACGCGGCGTCGCCCTGGAGGCCCACGGGCAGAACACCCTGGTGGTGCTGCGTGGCGGCCGGCCCGTGCGGATCGTCTACCGCGACTTCGGCGGGGTGCGGGTCAGCGCCGCCCGGCTGCGGGCCGCCGGGATCGACGCGCCGCCGCTGGCCGGGGACCTGCCCAGCGACGACCCGGACGTGCTGCGCACCAAGCTGGCCGCGGCCCTGTTCGGCACGGTCTGCGGGCAGCTCACCGCCGTCCTGCAGCGCGGCGGCGCCGACCCCGCCAAGCTGTGGGCCGTCACCGCCCGCGCCGTCGCCGCCACCGGCACCGCCGACGCCCGTGCCCTGCTGACCGCGCCGCTGCCGGTGAAGGCGACCACGGCGATGCGGCTGGCCACCGACCCGCTCGACGACCTGTGGGCGTCGCTGGACAACCCGATGGACGCCTGATGACCCGCAGCCTCACCACCGGCCGACTCGCCGCCGCGGCCGCACACACCCACGCGGCGCTCGCCGTGCACGCCCCGCACCTGGTCCGGGGGTTCACCGGCGCGCTGCCGGGCGCCGCCTCGACCGTGGGGCGGCGGCTGCTGGGCGCCCTGGTCCGCGAGCGTCTCGTCCCGGTGGCGCCGGGTGGGCGGGCGCATGCGTTCGGGCGCGTCGAGTACGAAGCGGCCGGGGCCGATGATCCCGCCGAGCTGCTGCCGGAGCTGCCCGGGGCGCCCGGGCTGGCGGTCGAGGTACGCAACGCGGTCATCAACCTGGCGGTGGCCGTGGCGCGGCAGGAGTTCGCGCCCGCCGTCGCGGTGCTGCCGCCGGTCGGCGATACCGGGCCGGTTCCCCGTTCCCGGCCCGGCTCCGGCGACGCTTCCCGGACCGCTTCCCCGAGCGCCTCCTGGGCCGCCTCCCGGGGCGCCTTCCGCGGCGGCGACGGGCGTGACGGGCTCGACGCCGACGAGGTGGCGGTGGCGGCGGAGCGGATCGCGGTGGCGGGGCACAACCTGCATCCGTGCGGGCGGACCCGGCTCGGGTGGGACACCTCCGACGTGCTCGCCCACGACCTGGAGGCCGGGCACACCCGGGCCGCTCTGATCGCGGTACGCGACGACGCGCACCTGGGCGACGACGTCGGCGCGGAGCTGCTGCGCGCGTACCCGTGGCTGCCGGAGCCGCCGGCCGGCTACCGGCTGCAGCCGGTCCACGCGTGGCAGCGCGACGCCGTGCTGCGGCACCGCTACCGAGACCTGATCCGCGACGGGGTGGTGCGGATCCTCGACGCGGAGCTGGAGGCGGTCCCGACCGCGGCGCTGCGGACCCTGCTGCTGCCCGAGGGTGCCGACGGGCGGCGCCGCTACGTGAAGGTGTCGCTGGACATCCAGGTCACCTCGACCCGGCGCAGCATCTCGGTGGCCAGCACCCGCAACGGCCCGGCCGTCTCCGCGCTGCTGCACCGCCTGGTGGCCGGCGACCCGGACGCCGGCCGGCTGATCCTGCTCGCCGAGACCGCCGGCGCGGCCGTGCCCGCCGGGTCGGGGCGCGACATGTCGGCGATCCTGCGCGACGGGCTCAGCGGCCGGCTGCGCCCCGGCGAGCACGCCGTCGCCGGTGGTGGCCTGCCGTTTTTGGCCGGTGCCCTGGTCACCCGGTTCGCGGCCACGACCGGGCGGGCCGACGACGCCGCGGCGGCCGGGGCGTTCCTGGACGCGTACGCGCGGCTGGTGCTGCCCCCGCTGCTGCGCCTGACGCTGCGCGGCGTGGCCCTGGAGGCGCACCTGCAGAACTGCCTGCCCACGTTCGTCGGCGGGGTTCCGCACCGGCTCGCGGTGCGCGACTTCGCGGGCCTGCGCCTGCACCCGGGCCGGCTCGCCGCGGCCGGCCACGACGTCACGCTGTGGCCCGGTTCGGTCGTCGGGACCGGGGACCCGGGCATGCTGCGCGCCAAGCTGGGTTACACGGTGTTCCAGGCGCATCTGGGCGAGCTCGTCCTGCGGCTCGGGGCGTCGCACGGCCTGGACGAGCGGGCCGCGTGGCGCATCGTGCGCGCGGTCGTCGACGAGACCTACGACGCGGCGCTCACCGGCAGCGCCGGCAGCGCCGGCAGCGCCGGCAGCGCTTCCGGAGACGGCTGGGCCGGGGCGGCGCGCGAGGATCATGCGGCGTTCACGGCGGCGCGGGTGCCGCACAAGGCGCTGGTCCGGATGCGGCTGTCCGGGGCCGGCGACGAGTATCTACCGGTGGGGAACCCGCTGCATGCGCGCGCCTGAGCACGTCCTCGGCGCGCTGGCCGGGCTGCCGTCGCCGGTGTGTGCGTACGTCTACGACCGGGCGGTCCTGGCCCGGCAGGCGGCCCGGGTGCGCGCGGCGCTGCCGGCGGGGGCGACGCTGCTGTACGCGGTCAAGGCCAACGGCCACCCCGAGGTGATCCGGGCGCTCGCCGCGGCCTGCGACGGCCTGGAGGTCGCCTCGGGCGGGGAGCTGGCCCTGGCCGTGGCCGCCGGGGCGCGGCGCGTCGTGTTCGGCGGGCCGGCCAAGACCGACGCGGAACTGGCCGCCGCCCTGGCCGCGGGCGCGCAGCTCAACGTGGAGAGCGGCCACGAGCTGCTGCGCCTGGACCGGCTCGCCGCCGCGGCCGGGCTGACCGCCGACGTGTGCCTGCGGATCAACCGGGCCGCCGCGGGTCCCGGGGGCAGTCACGCGATGACGGGTACGCCGACGCCGTTCGGGATCGACGAGGCGCAGCTCGGGGCGGTGCTGGCCCTGGACACCCCGCACATGCGGGTCCGCGGCTTCCACCTGCACGCGGTGTCGAACAACCTGGACGGTGCCGCCCACGCCCGTTTCCTGACCGATGCCCTGGCCTGGTCGCAGCGGGCCGCCGCCGAGCACCGCCTCGAGCTACGGATCGTCAACGCGGGCGGCGGTCTGGGCGTCGACCACCGCAGCGAGGCCACGATCGACCTGGCGGCGGTCGCCGCCGGTGTGACCGTCCCCCCGGGCGTGGACCTGATCGTCGAACCGGGCCGCATCCTGGCCGCCGACGCGGGCTGGTACGCCGCCGAGGTCGTGGACCTCAAGCTGACCCACGGCCGCTGGTTCGCGGTCCTGCGCGGCGGCACCCACCACTTCCGGCTGCCCGCGGCGTGGGGCTACAGCCACCCGTTCGAGGTGCTGCCCCGCGACCCGTGGCCGTACCCGTGGCCGCGCCCGTCGGTCGAGGACACGGTCGTCGACGCGGTCGGGGAGTTGTGCACCCCCCGCGACGTGCTGTCGCGCGGCGAGCCGGTGCGGCGGCTGCGGATCGGTGACGTGCTGGTGTTCGGGCGCACGGGCGCGTACGGCTGGGACATCTCCCACCACGACTTCCTGCGCCACCCGCCCCCGGACTTCCTGATCCTCTGACCCGGCACCGGACGCCGGCGGGCGGGGCGGTGGCGGGTCAGGTGCGCGACGGCATGACGCGGCGGATCTCGCGCAGGGCCTGGCGGCGGGCGTCGCCGGTGAGGGTGTCGATGTAGAGGCGGCCGTCGAGGTGGTCGGTCTCGTGCTGCAGGGCGCGGGCGAGGAAACCGGTCGCGGCGATCGTGACCGGGGTGCCCTGCTGGTCGAAGCCGGTGGCGGTGACTGCGAGGGCGCGCTTGGTCGGGAAGTTCAGGCCCGGCAGCGACAGGCAGCCCTCCTCGTCCTCCTGCTCGCCGTCGAAGGCGGACAGTTCCGGGTTGATCAGGTGGCCGACGTGGCCGTCGACGTTGTAGGAGAAGGCGCGCAGGCCGACACCGATCTGCGGGGCGGCGACGCCGGCGCGGCCGGGGACGCGGACGCTGTCCTCCAGGTCGGTGATCAGGGCGCGCAGTTCGGCGTCGAACGCGGTCACCGGGGCGGCGGGGGTGCGCAGAACGGCGTCGCCGAGCAGGCGGATCGGTCGCACAGTCATGGCGTCAACCTACCGGCCGGGCGGGCCCGGGCGGTTGCGTCCTTGCCGTTCCCGCGGGCGCGCGCTATACAGCCCCGGGCGGCGGCGCGCAAGGGCCCCGCGCAGGCCCCGGCGTGGCGCGGGAGGCGGCCGGGACACCGCCGCACCCGTTCCCACACAAACGCACATCGCGTCCGACCCTCGCATTCCGGGCGCGGGACGGGGCCGATAACGGGCCGGATCGGGGCGTCTCGATGAGCCTCGTCACGCCCGGCCCGATGTCGCACCTCCGGTGCGGCGGCGGATCGAGGACGCGGGCCGTCACGGTGCGTAGCGGCCCGTGCGTGCCGGATCATGGCCGCCGCGCCTCGAAGCCGATCTTCGCCGGTCAGCCCCCTCGGTCCGCCCCGGGGCCGTGCCGGTTCGCGCAAGGTCGTCACTCTCGGCAATCGGCGGATGCCACCGGGGAGCGTGTTCTGGCCGGATCGCGCGGATCCTGACCATTGGACGCGCAGCCCGTAACCGCTCGGACCTGCTTCGAAAGCCGTCACCCTCCCGCGATCATCGGCTACGCAGGGTGAGCATGCGGGGTGCCGAACGGCCCGAAAGCGCCAACCGAACGGATGAGCTTTCGCACCATCAGTCCGTCGCGCGGCCGGGTCCGTGCCCCACGCTCGGCGGGTCCCTCGCACCGTGCGACGGACCCCCGCCACGGCTGACGGACGGTGACGGTGCAGGCAGGAGGCCCGGAACGGGGTCCGACCGGCTTGCACCGGTGCCCGACAGTGGGCAGAGAGGCATCTTGCGTGGAACATGTGAAGAGTGGCTTCGCCCGACGGTCGCCGTCACCCGGCCCCTCCGGACTCGTTCCGGTTGGAGTAGTGTTCGGCCCCGTTGATGTGAAGCTCAACACAAGCCCCTACCGGAGACCCCCGATGTGCCAGCACCCGAATCCCTGTCCCACCGCCGAGGCCGTGGACCGCGAAGCGGCCCGCATCGTGGCCACCTTCCCCGAACAGGGGTGGAGCCTGCTCTGCAACGGCGTCATCGTGTTCGAGGACACCGGTGAGCTGCTCCCCGACTGCAGCGTCATCGAACCGCATCGCGGACCCGCCCGCCACGCCCTGGCCGCCTGAGCGACCGGAGCCGCCCAGCGGCCGGCGCCGTCTTCGCGGTGCCGGCGTCGCCCCATCGGCCGGCGTCGTCTCAGCGATCGCGGGGCCGCCCCAGCGGCCAGCGCCACGCTGAGCCGGCCGGCTGACAGCGGGACCGCCCGACCAGCGCCGCCTCCACGGCGGCAGCACCGCCCCGACCGGCACGGACGACCGCCGGAAGGGGACCAGCACCCCGGCACGCCCGGTGCGCCG
>CAKUMG010000317.1 GCA_934667465.1 uncultured Actinoplanes sp.
CGTCCTCGATGCCGCGGCCGGCCGCTACCGCGATGGTGAAATCTTCACCGGCGTCGTCAAGGTAGCCGCACCCTTCGCCGTCGAGGTCGACCTCAGCCAGCTCTGAACTCCGCGCCGCACGGCACTGAGCCGGTCACGAGTTTTGCTCAAGCACGGTCCGGGCCGGCGGGAAGCCCATATCGACGCCGTTCGGCGACGGTCAGCTCACGGACTTTCCGCTTCCTGACGGGCCGACGACCGCGGTGACGCGGCGGTCGCTGCGGTCGAGGCGGGCGAGGACCGTGGCAATCTCGTCTTCGCGGCCGAAGAACACCGATGCTCGCTGAGCGTCGTACGCTGCCAGGCCCGGGTAGGGATTGTCCCCGCTACGCCAGGTCACCGACGAGCGCCGCCCACGCCACCAGACCCAACCCGCCCACACGGCGAGCGCGGCGGGCACCCACGTCCAGGGGTAGCGCGTGAGGGGCCGCAGTGGGCCCCACCAGTTGCCGGTCTCGGAGGTCAGGACATTGACGGCGAAGCCGAAGAAGATGCTGACGAAGAGGGGCCTGAGTTCGGCGCCGGCATCGTTGCGTCGCTTGCGCACCAGGGAAGCCTGATCCGCCCCGGACGAATCGCTCCGCAATGCGGGACCAGACGGCCGAGGGGAAAACTGGATCACCATCCTCGCGACCGCCCGGAGGGGCGGACTTCTGCTGGTCCGCGCAAAAGTTTTAACTTTCTTAACTGAAGTTGTGGACTTGGCGACAGAAGACGCCTAGCGTCTCCAGGCATCGATGGCCGTCGACGAATGGTCCGGCCGTCCCGGTTTCTGCGGAGCGTCCGATGAGGAAACTGAAGTTCGCCCTGGTAGGTGCCGCCGTGCTGGCCAGCCTGCTACCCGCCCTCCCCGCCACTGCGGCCGTCCCGCCGCAGGAACCGGGCGTCACCCTGCGTACCTATGATCTGCAGGTCTCGCGCGACTCGATCTGCACGCTCAAGACCGGTCAGACCCCCAACGTCGACAAGCTGCTCCCGACGATCAACTGGACCACGGCCGCGCATTTCGGGCTCGAGGACCGGTTCCAGTCCGAGGTGATCGGCAACATCAACATCGCCACTGCCGGCTCGTACGCGTTCCGGCTCACCAGTGACGACGGATCGCGTCTGGCGATCGACGGTTCCCCTGTCGTCAACAACGACGGCGCGCACGGGCCGACGGCAGTCGAGGGCGCGGTGACCCTGACGACCGGGTATCACGCGCTGCTCATCGACTACTTCGAGCGCGACGGTGGCCAGCAGCTGACCCTGGAGTGGCGGCCGCCGGGCGCGAGCGCGTTCGCCGTGGTGCCGCAGAGCGTGCTGAGCACCGACGCCGGCGTGGTCCGGGTGACCGCGCCCGGGCGCAAGGAGTGCGAGGCCGCCGGTGACAGCCCCGGCGACGGGCTCCCGCTGACCTCGGTGCACCCGGGCTACACGCTCGGCAATCTGCGCCCGCCGGGCTTCCAGCCGCAGGTGAGCGCGATGGACTGGTACCCCGACGGCCGGCTCGCGATCGCCACCTGGGGCGGCAGCGACACGGTGGCGGGCGAGGTCTACGTGCTCAGCGGCGTCACCGGGGCGGGCCCGGTCACGTACAAGAAGATCGCCACCGGCCTGCGCGAGCCGATGGGCCTCAAGATCGTCGACAACAAGATCTACGTGTCGCAGAAGCACGAGCTGACCGAGCTCAACGACACCAACGGCGACGGCACGATCGACCAGTACCGCCGGGTCGCCACGTGGCCGTTCGACGGCAACTTCCACGAGTTCGCGTTCGGTCTGCTCTACAAGGACGGCTTCTTCTACCTCAACCTGTCCGTCTCGATCAACCTCGGCGGCGCGACCACCGTGCCGCAGGGCTCGCCCAACCGCGGCACCACGTTGAAGATCAACCGCAGCACCGGCGCGGTCGAGTACATCGCCGGCGGCCTGCGCACCCCCAACGGCATCGGCTGGGGCCCCGAGGGCGACATCTTCGTCACCGACAACCAGGGCGGCTACCTGCCCGCGTCGAAGCTGGTCCAGGTCAAGCAGGACCGCTTCTTCAACCACTACACCGACCCCGACGGCCCGTTCGACGGCAAGCCGGTCACCCAGCCGGTGCTGTGGCTGCCGCAGAACGAGATCGCCAACTCGCCCAGCACCCCGCTGCTGCTGAACAGCGGCCCGTACGCGGGTCAGATGCTCTTCGGCGACGTCACGTACGGCGGCGTCCAGCGGGCCTTCCTCGAGAAGGTCGGCGGCCAGTACCAGGGCGCCGTGTTCCGCCTGACCCAGGGCCTCGAGATGGGTGTCCTGCGGCTGAGCCAGGGCCCCGACGGCGCGCTCTACGCCGGCGGGCTCGGCGCGGGCGGCAACTGGGGGCAGGAGGGCAAGCTGACGTACGGGCTGCAGAAGCTCACCCCCAACGGCACGAACGTGTTCGACATCAAGGCGATGCGCGCGGTGGCCGGCGGCTTCGCGCTCGAGTACACCCAGCCCGTGTCGGCCGGCACCGCCGCCCAGCTCGCCGCGCAGTACCGGGCGAAGCAGTGGCGCTACGTCCCGACCCCGGCCTACGGCGGGCCCAAGGTCGACGAGGAGACGCTGTCCGTGGCGTCGGCCACCCTCTCGGCCGACCGGCTCAAGGTCACGCTCAAGCTGAACGGGCTCAAGCCGGGGCGCGTGGTGCACGTGCGCTCGCCGCGGCCGTTCACCGCGGAGTCCGGCGCGTCGCTCTGGAGCACCGAGGCGTGGTACACGCTCAACACCCTCGCGGACGGTACGACCGTGCGTACGGACCGGGCCGAGGCCGAGAACGCGGGCCTCGGCGGCGGCGCGGGCATCGCGACCGACCACGCCGGCTACACCGGCACGGGCTTCGCGGCGGGCTTCGGAGCTGTGGGCGCGTCGGCCACGTTCACCGTCGACGTGCCGGCGGCCGGCTCCTACCCGGTGTCGCTGCGCTTCAGCAACGGCCCGAACCCGTCGGCCGGCGCGAAGACCGTGAGCCTGTACGTCAACGGGACCAAACTGCGCCAGATCAGCCTCGCCGACACGGGCAACTGGGACACGTGGGCCACCAAGACCGACACGGTGACCCTGCGGGCCGGGGGCAACACGATCGCGTACAAGGTCGATCCGGGTGACGTCGGGCACGTGAACCTGGACCGGCTGGACGTCGCCGCCGGCGGCACGGCGACGCCGGGCGCGGGCACGGGCACGATCACCGGCATCGGCGGCAAGTGCGTCGACGTCGACAACGCCGGCATCGCCGACGGCACCAAGATCCAGCTCTACACCTGCAACAACTCGTCCTCGCAGAGCTGGACCCGGCAGGGCGACACGCTGCGCGCCCTGGGCAAATGCCTGGACATCGACAACGGCGGTACGGCCGACGGCACCAAGGTGCAGCTCTGGACGTGCAACAACAGCGCCGCCCAGGTGTGGCGCGCCCAGGCCGACGGCTCGCTGCTCAACCCGCAGTCCGGCAAGGTGCTCGACGCCGCCGGCGGGGCGAGCGCGGACCGCACCCAGCTGCAGATCTGGACCCCGGCGAACGTGGCCCAGCAGCGCTGGACCCTCAACGGGCCGAGCCGGGTCACCCTGTTCGACGGGAACAACCTGGGCGCGTTCCGCAACGGCGACGGCAGCGCGCCGACCTGGCCGGTCGCGAACGGCTACGCCGAGGTGCTGGGCGGCGACATCCGGACCAAGCAGACGTTCGGGGACTTCAAGCTGCACGCCGAGTTCTGGCTGCCGAACCTGCCGTCGACCGTCACCGGCCAGCAGCGCTCCAACAGCGGCATCTACCTGCAGGACCGCTACGAGATCCAAGTCCTCGACACGTACGGCAAAGCGGTGCTCGCCAGCGACGACAGCGCCGCCGTCTATCTCAAGCGGGCGCCGTCGGCCAACGCGGGCACCGCGCCCGAGACGTGGCAGACCTACGACATCACGTTCCGGGCGGCCCGCTGGAGCGGCGGCACCAAGACCGAGAACGCGCGGGTGACAGTGGTCTGGAACGGGACGACCGTGCACGACAACATCGAGATCGACGGGCCCACCGGCAACGGCGCCGCGGAAGGCCCGGAGTTCCTCCCCATCCGCCTCCAGGACCACGGTGACCCCGGCGCCAACGTCCGTTACCGCAACCTCTGGATAGAACCCGCCTGATCCCCTCCAACCACCCCGCCACCACCCGGAACCGGACGGAAGACTTCTCTTAAAATATCCGTCGCCCCGCCGGCGGTTCGGTCGGGGCGACGGAGGAGGGTCTGTGGGTTCGCTGCGGCGGCTGGCACGCGATCCCTTCCTGCTCACCCTCGCCGGGATCACCGTCGCGGCCTGGGCGTGGTTCGCCCTCGCCGGCGGTGACCGGGCCCGCAGCGTCCCCGCGTACTGGGCCGCCCAGGTGCCGCTCGACGCGGCCCTGGGCATCGGCGCGTACCGGCTGCGGCAGCTGGCCGCCGCGCAGTACCGGCGGTTCTGGGGCCTGATCGCGGTCGCCGGGCTGTCGTTCACCGTCGGCGACGGCACCCAGACCGTGCTGACTCTGCTCGACCCGGCCGGCCGGACGATGAGCGGCGGCACGGCGCAGACCGTGTTCTTCACGATCGGCATGTCCTGCAACGTGCTCGCGTGCCTGATGTTCCCGCAGGGGCTGCGCACCGGCCGCGAGAAACTGATCTTCTGGCTCGACGCCACCACGGTCCTGGTCGGCGGTGCCGTCATGGCGTGGTGCTTCGCCGTCTACCCGGTCGACGAACACATCGACCGGGTCAACGCGAGTCTCACCGCGGCCCTGGTCATCGTCGCGGCGTTCTCGGCGACCAAGGTGGCGCTCATCCCGCGGCCGCCGATGACCCGGATGGCGGCCTGGCCCATGGTCGCGGCCCCGATGGTGCAGGGGCTGAGCACGTTCCTGCCGGGCGTGTTCCAGGAACAGAACCATGCCTTCGTGTACGCGATCCGGCTGTTGCCGTCGCTGCTGATCGCGGTCGGCCCGCGGATCCAGGAGATCGTCGCCCGGGTGGACGGGCACCAGGTGCGCGCCAAGCGGCGGCCGTACAGCCTGCTCCCGTACGGCATGATCGTCCTGACCTTTCTGATCTTCTTCGCGATGCTGCCGGACCGGGTGTCGCCGCAGCTGTGGGGCGCCATCGCGGGCGTCGCCGTGATCACCGCGCTGGTCGCGGGGCGCCAGCTCGTCTCGTTCCAGGACAACACCAAGCTCATCGGCCGGCTCGACGTCGCCCTCGCCGAGGTCCGCGACCAGGAGGCGCTGCTGCGCGAGCAGGCCGCGTTCGACCAGCTCACCGGGCTCACCAACCGCGCGTACTTCAACGACCGGCTCGCCGCCACGCTGGCCGCGGGCGACGGGCACACCGTGCTGCTCATCGACCTCGACGACTTCAAGACGATCAACGACACGATGGGCCACGCCGCGGGCGACGCCCTGCTGACCGCGGTCAGCGGCCGCTTCCGCGCGGCGGTCCGGGACAGCGACGTGGTCGCCCGGCTCGGCGGCGACGAGTTCGCCGTGCTGCTGCGCGACACCATCGGCGCCGACGACGGCGCCCGCGTCGCCGAGGACATCCTGCGCCGCCTCGCCGAGCCCGTCCGCATCGGCGACCACACGATCGCCACCCGCGCCAGCATCGGCGTCGCCCACTGCAGCCCCGGTGACGAGCCGTCGGTCGTGCTCAGCAACGCCGACATCGCCATGTACGAGGCCAAGCGGCGTGGCAAGAGCACCTGGGTCCGCTACGACGACGCGATGGGCGCCCGGATCGGCGCCGAGGCCGAACTGGTCCGCGACCTGGCGCACGCCGCCGAGGCCGGCCAGTTCACCCTGCTCTACCAGCCGATCGTCGAGCTCGCCACCGGCCGCCTCACCGGCGTCGAGTCGCTGATCCGCTGGCACCATCCGGCCCGCGGCCTCATCGCGCCCGCCGACTTCATCCCGGCCGCCGAACGCTCGGGGCTCATCGTCGAGATCGGTCGCTGGGCGCTGCGCGAGGCCTGCCGCCAGGGCGCGGCCTGGCGGAGCCGCCACCCCGGCGCGCACGCCATGACGGTCGGCGTCAACGTCGCCGGGCGCCAGCTGCGTACGGCCGGCTTCGTCGACGAGGTCGCCCGGGTCCTCGCCGAGACCGGCCTGCCCGCGCAGTGCCTGACCGTCGAGGTCACCGAGACCGCGGTGCTCGACGACGAGGAGTCGGTGGAGGCCATGCTGGGCCTGCGCCGGCTGGGCGTGCGGCTGGCTCTGGACGACTTCGGTACGGCGGCCTCGTCGCTCGGCCTCCTGCTCACGTGCCCGGTCACGACGCTCAAACTCGACAGGTCGTTCGTCGAGTCCGTCACGACGGTGCGGCGGCAGGCGGCGGTCGCCACGGCGGTGAGCCAGATGGCGGACGCGCTCGGGCTGTCGTCGGTCGCCGAGGGGATCGAGACCGAGGAGCAGCGGGAGTTGCTGCTCGGGCTCGGGTACCACTACGGGCAGGGCTACCTCTTCGCCCGCCCCTCGCCCGCCTCCCATATCGACGACATGTGGGCCGTGCTCGCCGTGGGAAGATCGCGCAGTGACGCTTGACGAGCAGCGCGACCGCATCCTGTCCGGCCGGATGTACAACGACCTCACCGACGAGCTGGTGCAGGCCCGGCAGCGGGCGGTCCTGCTGACCACGTCGTACAACGACAGCTTCGGCCGCCCGCAGGAGGAGCGCACCGCGATCCTGCGGCGGCTGCTCCGCTCGGT
>CAKUMG010000318.1 GCA_934667465.1 uncultured Actinoplanes sp.
CGCGATCACCGCCATCTTCCAGTGGGGCTGGCTCGGCGCGGTCTTCGGCGTCCACGACCCGGGCCCGGTCCTGAGCTTCCTGCCCACCATCCTGATCGGCATCCTCTTCGGCCTCGCCATGGACTACCAGCTCTTCCTGGTCTCCGGCATGCGCGAGGCCTACGCCCACGGCGCCCCGGCCCGCCTCGCCGTCCGCCAGGGCGTCCACGCCGGCCGCGTCGTCGTCACGGCCGCGGCGATCATCATGATCTCCGTCTTCGGCGGCTTCATCTTCAGCCACACCACGATGATCCGCTCGCTGGGCTTCGGCCTCGCCTTCGGCGTCCTGGCCGACGCCTTCCTGGTCCGCATGCTCCTGATCCCGGCGATCATGCACCTGCTCGGCAAGTCGGCCTGGTGGATCCCGCGCTGGCTCGACCGCATCCTGCCGAACGTGGACGTGGAGGGGGCGGCGCTGGAGCGCAGCCACCCGGTCACCCACGCCGCCACCGACGACAAGGCCCCGGCCACCACGACGGCCTGACCATCGCTCGACGAGGGGCCCCCGGACCGCTGGTCCGGGGGCCCTTTCGCCTCACGGGGATGCCGCTATCGCGCCCCTTCGGCTCGATGCGCGGTGATCGGCCGGCGATACCGCGGGTCCGGGCGGCTCATCTCATCGGAGAGGCCGTGCCGACGCAGCAGCGACAGGCTGCGGTGATTATCCTCGTGGACGATCGCGAAAACGCGGGCGTCACGAGGCGGAACCCGCTGTGCCACGTCGCTCATGACGGCGGACATGAGCACGTCGCTGGCGCGGTCGCCCGAGACGAAGCGCCGGCCCTGCCAAGCGGTCGAGATCGCCACAACTTCGATCTTGGTGGCGGCGAAGTTCAACCCGTTGGTGCGGCCCAGGATCACCTTCTCGTGCGCGGCCACGCCGAAATGCTCTCCGTCCACGGTGAAGCCGAGCCGCAGCCGGGGATCGTCATCGACGGCTCCCGGCGCGAGTGCCCAGTCGTTGAGCAGCTGCTTCTGAATGAACTCCTCGACCTCGACCTGCCAGGGACAGGCGTGGTCGGCGCAGGTGAACGCCGCCAGCAAGGGGCCGTCGTCCTTGCGGGCAGGGCGAATGAGCCACTCGGGCGAGGTCATGGCTCGATGGTCACGGGCACGAGAATGCGCAGTGGCTGAGGCTCCATGGCAAGCAGCCGTTCATCCTCCGCGGTGACGGCGAGCGCTCGCTTGTCGCCTCGCCCGAACGGAGTGAACGAGGTGGGGCCGGAGTCGTCGTTGACATCGAGGGCGGGGATGACGTCGATGACGGCGCTGGCTTCGCTGAGCCTGTCGGTGATGAGCGCCAGCCACGACCCGACGCGCGCCCGGTCAGCCGCCCCGGCCGCCATCCACCGCGGAATGAGGGTTTCCGGACCACTCATCAGTACGACGATGACATAGCTGGAGTGCACCTCTTTGACGCGGCCTGCCAAGAACTCGACCGGTGCGGTGCCGGCCAGCTCACGTTCGCGGATCGTCTCGGTGATACGCGCGACGCTTTTCAACGCCGCGACAAGGTGAGCGGAGGGCTCGTCGGGCATGATCCCGCCGATGACGTCCTGGGCGACCGCGGTCGGCAGTTCCCCGAGGATCTCGCCCAGAAGGCCGAACTCCGCCCGGGACTCCAGCTCGGTCGCGGCGGCGGCGACCCGGACCGCAGCCTTGGCGTCGCCATGGCGTGCCAGCCGCGCTGCCTCCACGTTGAGGGAGCTGAAGAGGGTCAGCTGCCCGGCGAGCCGAGCACCTTGCCGGGAGGTGATCTGGACACCCCGGGTCGCCCAGGAATGCTTACGCAGCGTTCGGTACCGGGCCTCGGTCTTGGCGCGTTCGCCCGGCTTGAAGGCGTGGATGAGCTGACTTCGGCGAGCTACGGGCCAAGCCGCGATTGTCATGGGTTCATCGTAGCCGGGTGGAGACGTCTTTTCAACGCCTCGGGCACTATGCGGCCGCGCCGAGGCCCCCGGGTGGCGCGAAATGTCAGCGGAGGGTGAGGTTCACGTGCTGGGGGCGGTGGTCGGAGAAGCCGCCCGGATCCCCGAAGCGGTAATCCCAAGCCGCCACCCCGCCTGCCACGAACAACCAGTCCAGCCGCCAGAAGCGCAGCGGCGTGTTGAGGTTCCAGCTGATCGGGTACACGTCGGCGTGTTCGGCGTCGCGGGCCACCGAGCGGACCCCGCGCAGGTCGCCCATCGCCGCGGTCGTGTTGAAGTCGCCGGCGATGACGCTCGGGTGCGGGTTGGTGCGGATGCTGGAGGCCAGCCCGCGCAGCGCGGTGACGCGGCGCCGGTCGGCGTCGCGGACGTTGCGGTAGAACTCGGGCGTCAGCGGGTTCGCCTGGCTGAGCTGCACCGGCAGGTGGACGTTGTAGGTGGAGAGGATCCCCGCGGGCGTACGCACGTCCACCCGCAGGGTCTTCGTGACGATCGCCAGAAAGTCCCAATTGTCCGTCGAGGCGGGCCCGGGGTCGGGGGCGACGCCCGGCGTGGCGACGATCGGGAAGCGCGACAGCGTCACCAGCTCCCCCCGCTGCACGAGCGAATAGCCCGGGAACGAAGCCCGCAACGCCGCCAGGTCACCGGGATCGGACACCCCCGTGACCGCGGCGGCGGAAGCCAGCTCGTACTCCTGCAGCAGGTAGATGTCGGCCCGCTGCGCCCGCAGGAACGCGTAGAACCCGGCCACGTCGTCGCTCTGGTGCCAGTACTCGGTGTTCCACGAGAACACGCTGATCCGCCCGGCCTCCGGTGAGCGCGGGCCGGGCAGAACAGCGTGCCCGTTGAGGCCGGCCCGCGGCAGCTGCACCACCAGCGTGGCGAGCAGGACCAGCGCCGCGAGCCACCGCCGGCGGCCGATGCGCAGCAGCAGCGGTGCGAGCAGCAGCGGCACGAGCACGTACGCGATGGGTGGCAGCAGATCCGGTAGCAGCACCGGCCAGAACCGCCCGGACAGCGCCCGCTGCGTCACCACCCAGGCGGCCCACAGGCCGATGACGGCCGCCCCGAAGGAGACCCTCACGCCCGTGCCGCCACGATGATCGCGCCCAGCCCGAGAAGCCACAGCAGCGTCGAGAGGATCAGCGCCTTGTCCCGCAGCAACGCCCGCACCGGCTCCCCACCCGTCTCGCGCAGCTGCAGCCCCTGCAGATAGCGGAACAGCCCGAAGAACGCGAACGGCGCCGACTCGATCACCGCGAGCCCACCATAGCGGGCCACTGTGGACTCGTCGCGCAGGTAGAGCAGGAACGCGATCGCGGTGACCGCCGCCGTGAACACGAGCAGCTGGTCGGCGAACGCCACGGTGTAGCCGCGCAGCGCCGGCCGGTGTTCCACGCCGCCCGCGCCGAGCTCGTGCCGCCGCTTGCCCAGCGACAGCAGCAGGCAGAGGCTGAACACCGACACCACCAGCCAGCCGGGCACGGCCAGCCCGAGCACGACGTAGCCGAACGCCACCCGCAGCACGAACCCGGCGGCCACCACGAAGATGTCGACCAGGGGCACGTGCTTGAGGGCGCCGCTGTACGCCGCGTTGAGCGCCAGATACGCCAGCACCGGCCAGAGCACGACCGGCCGCGCCACCGACGCGAGCGCGACGAGGGAGGTCGCGAGCAGGGCGACGAACACCACCGCCAGCCGTACGGGGACCCGCCCCGCGGCGATCGGCCGGGTCCGCTTGACCGGGTGCAGCCGGTCGCGGCGCACGTCGGTCAGGTCGTTCACGACATAGGTCAGGCACGACGCGAGAATGAACACCACCACCGCCCACCCGAGCCGGGTCAGCGTGTGCGTGTTCCACGCCGCGTCGAGCAGCACGATCGGCACCACCAGCAGGTTCTTCGCCCATTGCCCGGGCCGGACGAGCCGCAGCAGGTCGCGGGCGAGTGCCGGGCGCGCGGCGAGAGGTGCGGCTTCGACGGCCGTCATCAGAAGAACACCTTCGCAGCGGCGAGCACGCCCTGCTTCCACGGCGCGTGGCTGGTGCGCCCGGCCGTCGCGGCGACCGGCCCGCGCGACCGCCACCACTCGTAGGTGCGCAGAATCGTGTCCCGGTTGGAGTAGCGGGGCCGGAAGCCGAGCCGTTCCTGCGCGAGCGTCGTCGAGGCGGCCGAGTCGGCGAGCAGCTTGTGGATCAGCCGCCGGTAGACGGGCGACCATCCGGCCCGGTCGAGCGCCTCCAGCACGGCGACCGCGGGCCGCACCGGCAGCCCGATCACCCGCCGCCCGTGCCCCGCCGCGTCGAGCACGGCCTGGAAGTCCTCGCGCAGGGTGCCGTACTCGGTCGCGGCGATGTTGAAGTTCTCGTTCACCCGGTCCGCGGGCAGCGTGAGGCTCGCGACCACCGCGTCGACCAGGTCGGCGACGTCGAGCATCTGGGTACGCACGTCGCCGCGGCCCAGCACCGGGAAGTGCCGGCCCTCGTCGGCCCACTCGAACAGCATCGCGAACAGCCCGAGCCGGCCCGGCCCGAGGAACGTCTTGGGGCGCAGCACCGGCACGCAGTGGCCGTCGGCGCGTACCTTCTCGGCGATCTCCTCCGCCTCGGCCTTGGCCCGGCTGTAGGCGTCGACCGGCCGGCGCGGGTAGTCCTCGGGCGTCGGCACGAGCTCGGGCAGCCCGTAGGAGGCGGTCGAGGACATCAGCACCGTACGCTCGGCGCCCGCCCGGACCGCCGCGTCGAGCACCGTGCGGGTGCCCTCGACGGTGACCGCGCGGATCTGCTGTTCCGGATAGCTGGGCAGTGCCGCGGCACCGTGCACGACGAACCGCGCGCCGCCGAGCAGCCGGGCCATCGCCGCGGCGTCGCCGACGTCGGCGCGCACGTGCCGGAAGCCGTCCACCGGCCCGGCCCAGGGTTCCAGGTCGATGCTGAGCACGTCGTGGCCGTCGGCGACGAGCCGGCGGATCAGGTGCACGCCGAGCACGCCGCACCCACCGGTGACGACGATCGTGGAGGGGGTCAGGGTCATCGGTTCCTCCCGGCCGCGCGGGTGACCACGCGGTCGATCACGGCGGCGTACGCGTCCACAGTGGCCGCGACGCCGTACAGGGTCAGCGCCCGCTCGGCGAGCAGGGCGCGGTCGGTGGCCGGGAAGTCCCGGGCCTTGGGCAGGGCGACAGCGATCGCCTCGGCGTCGCCGGGCGGAACGAGCAGCCCGAAGCCGGTCGTGGCGATCGGCACCCGGCCGCCGGGCACGTCCGAGGCGACCACCGGGACGCCGGCGATCATCGCCTCGCCCTGGACCATCCCGAACGACTCGGTGCGCGAGGGCAGCGCGAGCACGTCGATCGAGGCGAAGAAGTCGCGCAGCGCGTCGCCGCGCAGCGCACCCAGCACCCGTACGCGCGGGTCGTCGCCGATCGCGCGGCGCACCCGGCCGAGCACGCTGCCGCCGGCCACCTCGGCGTAGTCGCCGCCGATCAGCAGCCGCGCGTCCGGGTCGGTGATCCGCCGGAACCCGGCGACCAGGTGCTCGATGCCCTTCTCCTCGACGATCCGGCCGAGGAAGCCGGCGTGCAGCCCGCCACCCTCGCGCAGGGTGGGCCGGCCGCCGCGCCGGTCCGCGCAGGGCGGCGGCACGGCCTGGTAGCCGAGCCGCTGCAGCAGCCGGTACTGGCTGGTCGACCGGGCGTGGTCCTCGCTGCTGACCACGACCGCGGCGGCGCGCTTCAGCGTGTACGCGGTGGACGCCTGCACGGCCCGCACCGCGACCGCGTTGACGAGCCCGCGCGGCAGCCACAGGTCCAGGTGATAGGTCACGATCAGGGGGGTACGCCGGACGAGCGCGCCGATCGCGGCCGCCTCCAGCATCGGCAGGTGCAGGTGCAGCGCCCGGGAGCGCCGGGCCACCCGCGCGACCAGGGCCGGGAAGCCCGGGCTGACGGTGCCCCGGCTGATCCGCGCGGCCACGGGCGCCCGGAAGACCCGTACCCCCGCGATCGTCTCCTCGCTCGGCAGCCGCGGGTCGTGACCGGCGCACACGACCGCGACCCGCAGCCCCCGCGCGGCGAGCCCCTCGGCGATCAGGCGCGCCGCCTCGGTCAGCCCGCTCAGGTAGGGCGCGTAGTAGTTTATCGCTACACAGACGTCAAACTCGGACGACATCGGTTCGCTCCTCTCGTGCCGGGCCCGGCCGCAGCACCGCGACCACCAGCCCGGCCGTCACGACCTCGCACACCACGCAGACCAGCCGGCTGGCCACCGCGACCGCACCGGCGACCGGCCACGTCAGCACGCCGGCCAGCGTGGCGCTCAGCGTCAGCTCGCGCAGCCCCCACCCGTCCGGCAGGATCACCGCGAGGCTGCCCGCGACCGTGGCCAGCGCGAACGCGCCCGTCGCGAGCGGCAGCACGGCCGGCTGCCCAGCTCCGAACAGGACGGCCAGCGCCCACAGGTGCACCCCGGAGACCAGCCACGAGACCAGCGCCAGCGCCAGACTGCCCCGGATCGTGCCCGCCGCGACGTCCGGGGCCGGCCGCCCGGTGAGCCGGGCGGCGAACGCCACCGGGCGCAGGACCAGCGCGGGCCGCACCAGGAGCGCCACGGCGACCGGGATGGCCGCGCCGGCCGCCGGTAGTGTCGCCGCGCTCCGCACGCAGACCACGAACCGGGCGCCGGGCCGCAACGTCGCGGCACCGTCGGCGGACGAGCTGCCGCATAAAGCCGGAAAGCCCGCTTGGTGCCGGCGCATACAGAATTACCGTCAGGGGCGGCGAGGACGGC
>CAKUMG010000319.1 GCA_934667465.1 uncultured Actinoplanes sp.
CGCCACAGCGTCTGGACCAGCCAGCGCCCGTCCCGGCCCCGGAGCAGCTCGGAGCGGAGCAGGCCGGCGGGCCGCGGGTCGCGTGCGGTGAGGCTGCGGTAGGCGGCCGCGACGTCGCCGTCGCGGTCGGGCGGGACGACGAGCGTGACCGCTGCCGGCGAGCCGGCGACCGCCACGTTCTCGCCCGCCCCGCGCGTCTTGGCCGGCACCGCGTACGCGATCGTCTTCTCGACGGCGGGCGCCGGCCAGTGGTGGATCAGCACGGGCGTCCAGTACGCCGGCGGCGAGCTGCGCTACCGCACGTCCCCGACGTCCGCGTGGGCCGGCACGACCGACGACGCCGCCTTCGAGACGCTGGTCGAGCCGCTCAACGACCGGCTGCCGGTGACCACCGCGACCCTCTCACCCGCGAGCGCCAACGGGTGGTGGCGCGGCCCGGTCGGGCTGACCGTCTCCGCGACCGACCTGGCCGACGCCGGCGTCACCGGGACCCGCTGCTGGATCGACCCGCCCGCGCGCCCGCTGACCGCCGCTGCCGCCGGCTCGGTCGCCTGCCCCGCCGCGCTGACCGGCGACGCGTTCCTGATCCTGCCGCACGCCGAGGTCGCCGAGTTCTACCGGCGCCGGGCGGCCGACACCGACCGCTGGCTCGGCGGCATGAACAAGCTCCAGCGCGGGTTCGAGGCCGCGTGAAGGGCCTCGACCTCGACCGCCTCCGGTCCTGGCTGGGCACCGGGGAACTGACCGCGACGATGTTCGAAGGCGGACGATCCAACCTGACGTACGCGGTGAGCGACGGCACGGATCGGTGGGTCCTGCGGCGGCCGCCGCTCGGTCACGTCCTGCCCACCGCGCACGACATGGCCCGCGAACACAAGGTCCTGACCGCGCTGTCCGCGGCCGGCTTCCCCGTCCCCCGCCCGGTCCGGCTCTGCACCGACCCCGGCGTCATCGGCGCGCCGTTCTACCTGATGGAACACGCCGGCGGCACGATCTACCGCTCGGTCGCCGCCCTCGAATCCCTGGGGTCGCCGGCGCTGCACGATCTCGTGTTGTCCCTGGTGGACACGCTCGCCGACCTGCACGCCCTCGACCCCGCCGCGATCGGGCTCGGCGACTTCGGCCGCCCCGAGGGCTTCAACGAGCGGCAGGTCCGCCGCTGGAAGAAGCAGCTCGACGCGTCCCGCAGCCGCGAGGTGGCCGGCATCGAGGAGCTGCACGCCCGGCTCGCGGTGGACATCCCGGCCGGCGGCCCCGGCACGGTCGTGCACGGCGACTACCGGCTCGACAACGTGCTGATCACCGACGGGTGCCGGGTCGGCGCGGTGCTCGACTGGGAGATGTCGACGCTCGGCGACCCGCTGAGCGACGTGGCCCTGATGCTCGTCTACACCCAGCGGCCGCTGCTCACCCTCGACGGGCAGGCCCGCACCCCGGCCTCCGTGGAAGGGCACCCCACCGCGGCGGACATGGTGGCCCGCTACGCCGCCCGCTCCGGCCGTGACGTGTCCGACCTGGGTTGGTACACCGCCTTCGCCGCGTTCAAGCTCGCGGTCATCCTCGAGGGCGTCCACTACCGGTACGTCAGCGGCCAGACGCTGGGCGAGGGCTTCGACACCGTCGGCGCGCTGGTGCAGCCACTCGTCATGCAGGGATTATCCGAGCTGGAGGCGGTCTGATGGAGTTCGCGTACGACGAGAGGACCGAGGACTACCGCAAGCGGCTCGCGGCGTTCCTCGACGACAACGTCTACCCGAGCGAGCGTGAGTTCGATGCGGCCTACGCCGGCGACTGGTCCCCGCCGCCGCTGCTGGCCCGCCTCCAGGCCCAGGCCCGGCTCGCCGGCCTGTGGAACCTGTTCCTGCCCGGCGAGCACGGCGCCGGGCTCACCAACCTGCAGTACGCCCCGCTCGCCGAGCTGACCGGCCGCAGCCCGGTACTGGCACCGGCCGCCCTCAACTGCGCCGCACCGGACACCGGCAACATGGAGGTCCTCGCCCAGTTCGGCAGCCCTGAGCAGCGCGAACGCTGGCTCACCCCGCTGCTCGACGGCACCATCCGCTCGGCCTTCGCGATGACCGAGCCCGGCGTCGCCTCCTCCGACGCCACCAACATCGGCACCCGCATCGAACGCGACGGCGACGAGTACGTCATCACCGGCCGCAAGTTCTACATCTCCGGCGCGATGAACCCGAACTGCCGGATCTTCATCGTCATGGGCAAGACCGACCCCGGGGCCGCCCGCCACGTGCAGCAGAGCATGATCCTGGTCCCCCGGGACACCCCCGGCCTGACCGTCGAACGCGGCATGACCGTTTTCGGCTATGACGACGGCGACCACGGCGGGCACGCGGAGGTCAATTTCGAGGGGGTACGGGTCCCCGTCGCGAACCTGATCGGCGACGAGGGTTCCGGCTTCGCCATCTCCCAGGCCCGGCTCGGGCCCGGCCGCATCCACCACTGCATGCGCCTGATCGGCATGGCGGAACGCGCGCTCGAACTGATGTGCCGCCGCGCCCTGACCCGGGAGCCGTTCGGCCGGCCCCTCGCCGACCAGGGCGTCGTCCAGGAGTGGATCGCCGAGGCCAGGGTGAACATCGAGCAGGCGCGGCTGCTCGTCCTCAAGGGCGCCTGGCTGATGGACACCGTCGGTAACAAGGGTGCGCACACCGAGATCCAGGCTATGAAGATCGTCGTCCCGGCCACAGTCGAGCGGATCATCGACAAGGCGATCCAGACGCACGGCGCCGCGGGGGTCGGTCAGGACACACCGCTGGCGCGGCTGTGGGCCGCCGCCCGTACGCTTCGATTGGCGGACGGGCCCGACGAAGTCCACAAGCGATCACTCGCCCGCCGGGAACTCCGCCGCTACCGCACCGCCTGACGCCTTCGGATCACCCGCCCGATGCACGCCCCTTCGCAGGAGGCCCGATGCCCGCCGCCTCACCTCGACCCCCGCAGCGCATCGACGGACGCACGGCCCGCTCCGAGCGCACCCGTGCGGCCATCGTCGAGGCCCACGTCACCCTGATCCGCGAGGGTGACCTCCGGCCCACCGCGGACCGCATCGCCAAGCAGGCCGGCGTCTCCCTCCGGGCCCTCTGGAGCCACTTCGCCGACATGGAGGCCCTCTTCGCCGCCAGCGGCCGCCGCATCCTCGAACAGCGCGACGCCGCCCACGAGCCCGTCCCCACCGACCTACCCCTGGACCGGCGCATCCGCGCCTACTGCCGCCAGCGCGCCCGGCTGCTCGAGGACATCGCCCCGGCCGCCAAGGCATCGTCGCTCAAGGAACCGTTCTCCGAGACCCTCCAGAACTACCGCCGCAGCCACGTCCAGCGCGTCCGCGACGAGGTCTCCGCCCTGTTCACCACGGAGATCGCCGGCGACGAAACCCTCCTCAACGCCCTCACCGCCGCCAGCATGTGGCCCACCTGGGGCACGCTGCGCGACGCCATGGGCCTCACCCCGGCCGAGGCGGAGGCCGCCCTCACCCGCACCATCACCGACCTCCTCACCCCCGGCCGCTGACTCCCCACCCCAGGATCGCCCGGTCGATCGAGAAGTACCCGAACGCCAGCCGGTTGTCCGGGTCGTAGAGGATGCCCCGAGGTGCCGGGCGGGTGCGCCCGGACGTCCGCAGGTACTCCGTCTGAGCCGCCAACCGCCACCGGAAGAGCCGGTCATCCGCGTCACCCGGATCCTCACCCACGGCCTCCTCGGTGGCGTCGACCGCTGCCAGCGCGCCCCGCCTCGCCTCCCGGAAGTCGGGCCCACCGGCATGCTCCAGCAACGTCCCGATCATTTCCGCCGTCTCCTCCATGGTCCCCCGGAGCTCAGTCAATCCGCCCCCGCTCCGAGGCCGGCCGCCGAGCCGCGCGACGGCCCAGCTCAGCCTCCGGTCGATCCTTCGCAACGACTCGTGCGACCCGGCGTCGAGAGAGCCCGCGAAGCCCTCGATGTTGCTGCGGAACTCCGACAGATGAAGCTCGGCGATCTGGTGGAACTCTTCGTATCGCGGCCCGTTGGAGCGCATCGCCGCAGCGGAGGTGCAGACCCAGAGCAGGCGCATGACATCCACGAAGGTCATCGCCGCCCGGTCGGAGAGCGCGTCGTAGGCGAACCGCGCGTCCCTGCGGCGCTGAAAGGTCGCCACCCGCTCGACCACCAGGATGATGACCGCGACCTCCAGTGCGACGCCGGCCATCTCCGCGACCAGGTTCGGCAGCATCTCGTCACCGAAGACGACGGCGCCCATGACGCCGAACAGAACGGCGAGAACCGCCGCAGCGCCTCCCGCGAGAATCAACACTCGGCCGGAGAGCGCGCGTCTCACGCCAGAAAGACTAGCCACCGGTAATAAGGGCCACCAGGACCGTTCTGCGCCTGCTCACGATCCGAACCACTGCTCGAAGGCGTGGCCTACGAGGACGCGGCGGTGTCGAAGGTGATGAAGGAGTCCGGCGGGCGGTCGTCGGGGGTGGGCTCGTCGTGGATCTCCCAGCGGTCACCCACGACCGCCGTCGCCACGCGGGACCAGAACTTCTCGGCGCCCGGGTTGTAGCGCTGGAACCCGATGCTCCACCGCCCCGGAGTGGCGGCGATCGCCTGCAGCGCGGCCTCGTGACCCACACCCGTGCGGCGCAGGGCGCGGACCACGAAGAAGGCGGTCATGGAGGTGCCGCCGGCCGGGTCGTCGTTGGTGAGGACGAAGCCGGCGGTGCGGGCGGCGACCGTGATCAGCCAGGCGTGGTGGCGGGGCTCGGCCTGGGCGAAGAAGAGGTCGAGCGGCCGGTTGTTGAACGTGCCGTCATCGTTGGGCAGCAGCCCGTACGCCTCGGACAGATCATGCCGGAACAGCTGGCCCAGGTTTTCCAGGACCGCGCGATGCGACCGGTCGACCGAGGTCAAGGCGACCGGCCGCGACGGCGGGCGGGCGGGGGTGGCGGCGGTCCACGGCATCCGCCGAGTGTTCCACGGTGATCCAGAGCGGGCGTAAGGGATTCCCGATCCGTACGAGGACTGGGGTCCTGGGCAGCTGAAGGTCTGGCGTGTCGAAGACGTGGAGGCGTGGATCAAAGAGAACCGCCCGGACCGCGACGGGCAGGGCCAGCCGTGATTCGGCGAGGCTGGGCACGTTGACGGGTCCGGTCGCTGTGGGGGACGGGATCGGTCAGGTGGTCGCGGGGTGGAACGTCATGCCCGCGGGGCCGGGTAGGAGGGCGGCGGCGTACCGCCCGTCCGCGGTCACGTCCGCGTCCTCGTCGACCTCGAAGCCGATGAGGGCGCGCTGGAACGGCACGTCGGCGTGGACGGTGATGGCCACGTCGGCCAGCCAGCGGTCGAGTGGAGCCCGCCACGCGAGGGACTCGTGCCCGCTGCGCTCGCCGAACGGGTAGCCCCCGATGCGGCGGTCGGTCCGGCTCAGGGCGCCGAGAGGCAGATAGAGGGCCAGGTCGTCGACGCCCTCGTAGCGGGACAGTAAGCCGCCGCAGACGGTTCGGGCGCCGGTCGGGAGAGTCAGGGTGCCGAGCAGGTGGCCGTGCTCCTCGAGCGCGACCGCGCCGGGCTCGGCGAGGACCGCGCCCGACCGCGTGTGGCACTGCTGGACACCGGCGGCGCGCCACAGGGAGCGTACGGCGAGGTCCAGCCTGGCGTCGTCGGCCGGACCGAGGAGCAGGATCAGCTCGTAGAAACCGCCCGTCCAGTTCTCGTCGTCGCTCATGTCGTCCGCGGCTGCCATGCCACCACGATCTCGGCTGCGACGCGCGCCGTCATCCGAGTTTCCGGTCCGACCGCCGCACGATCCGGGCTTGCCTTCAACCGTTGTTGAGCTCCTAGCGTTGCGCCATGACGACGACAGAGGTCGATGAGCGGGTCCGGGCGATCGAGCAGATCGTGGCCACGGTCGAGCGGGCGCAGAACGGGGAGCTGGTCGACGAGTTCCTGGCGCTGTTCCGGGCGGATGCGATCTGGACGACCGGGGGCGGGAAGCGGCTGTTCGGGCTGGAGGAGATCGCGGCGTTCACGCGGCAGGTGCTGCCCGGCGGGATGCGCGGTGCGACGGTCACGTTCGAGGTGGAGCATGTGCTGTTCATCCGGCCGGATGTGGCGGCGGTGAAGGTGCGGCAGGTTTATCGGACGGCGGACGGGCCGGATGTGGGGTCGCCGTTGTGGGTCATGGCGCTGGAGGACGGGCGGTGGCTGCTGACCGCCTGCCAGAACACCGCGGCGCCCGCCGGCGAGGTGCCGGACGGGGCGGGCGGTCGGCCGATATTCGAGCCCGACAGCTGAGGGCGGGGGCTATTCTGCCCGCCATGTTCGGACCTGTGGAGATCGTTGCCGGTGAGCTGGAGATCCGGGAGTTCGGGCCGCGGGACACCGCGCAGGTTGCGGCGTTCGTGGCGGCCGGGGAGGTGAGCGCGCTGCCTCCGGGGTTTCCGGGCGACGTCGCCGAGGTGGGGGCGTGGCTGGCCGAGGGCGTGCACCAGCGGCGGCTGAGCGGCGAGGGCGTGCACCTGGTGCTGGTGGCCGGGGGCGAGATCGTCGGCAGTGCCGGGTTGCGGGAGACGGACTGGGATGCCGGGTGCACGGAGATCGGCTACGGGGTGCGGGCGGACCGGCGGGGGCGGGGGTTCGCGACCGTGGCGGCCGGGGCGGTGGCCCGGTGGGCGCTCACCGGGGGCGGATTGCGGCGGGTTCTGCTGCACGCGCGGCTGGACAACGTCGCCTCGGTGCGGGTGGCGGAGAGG
>CAKUMG010000320.1 GCA_934667465.1 uncultured Actinoplanes sp.
GGGGGTGACTCGGGGTTGATCCTCCTGGGTCACTCTCGCCGTAGGCGCGCCTGGTCATCGCTCACCCGGCTTGTGGTCAGGTGGCGAGCTGCGTTCATTATCCGGAAAACCGCGCATCCATGCCATCCACTGACGTGATGGTACGAATTGATTGCCGTGATGTGTTCGCCGAGCTGGGAAATCAGCGCTCGTCTCTATCCATCATGGATGATGGACCGGCGTGTCGCGGTGTAACTCGCAGTAGGTGGGCCAAAGTGACGGTGTGTGGGCCCATCGGAGAGCCTTGACGCTCAGTTGTCGACCTTACGAAGCGACGTGGCGTAGCCGATCAGCAGGCGGCGGCGCAGGGCCGGGATGTCGGAGCCGCCCGCGGCATCCAGCAGATCCAGGCCGAGTAAGCTCGCCTCGGCCGCCTCGCCGTGGTTGCCGGTGTCGGCGAGCGCGTCGGCCAGCACGGCGAGCGCCGCCGCGCGGCCCGGCAGGTCGTCGATGCGGGTGGCGATCTCCGCAGCCAGGCGGGCGTCGTCGATGGCCGTCGTCGGGGCTCCCGTGCGGCGGCAGACGTCGGCGCGGATGGTCAGGGCCTCGCGTCGTGCCTTCTCGTCGCCGGTCAGGTGATAGGTCGCAAGCGCCTGCTCGGCTTGGTGGCCTGCGGCTTCGAGCCTGCCCATCTCGAGATGCAACGCTGCCAGGTTGTTACAGAGCCTGCCTTCGCCGCCGTGCGAGCCGAGCCTTTGCAGGATCTCCAAGGACTTCGCATAGGCGGCCGCAGCCACCTCGTGGGACCCGCCCCGCCGGTGGAAGTCGCCGAGCCGGCTCAGGGCGAAGGCCTCGCCCGCCCGGTCCGCCGCTTCCCGGAACGCCCGCAGCGCGTCCTCGAGCAGGCGCACCGACTCGTCCGTCCGGCCCTGCTCCAGGAGCACCGTGGCCAGCGAGTAGGTGCAGATCGCCGCGTAGTCCGCCGCACCGAGGTCCCGAGCCAGCCGGAGGGCCGCCAGCGCCGCGGCCTCGGCGCGGTCGTAACGGTGTTCCGCCAGGTGCAACGCGCCGCCGTTGAGCAGGGTGCCCAGTTCGGCGATGCGGTGGCCGTCCCGGCGGGCCGCGACGAGGGCCAGCTCGTTCAGCTCCAGCAGGCCGTCCAGCCGGCCACTGCGGTGGAGGAGCATGCACACGGTGCCCTGGAGCTGCCAGGTGAGCCGGTCCAGGCCGGCCGAGGCGGCGGCGCGGATGGCGGCGGTGAGATTCTCCCGCTCGCGCTCGACCCAGCGGAGTGCGGCGGCCGTGCCGGGAAAGTGCATGGCCGGCCGCCCGTCGCGAGGCCGCAGGTCGTTGACGGGCGGCTGTTCCGGGAGCAGGACGGCGGCTGCGTCGACGGCCGAGAAGAGATACCAGTCAAGGGCTCGGAGCAGAGCATCCGTACGGGTGGATGCGGCGTCCTCCGCTCGGGCGACCTGCCCCGCGTAGGCGTGCAGCAGGGCGTGCAGGCGGTAGTGGCCGGCCGTGTCGTGGTCGAGCAGATGCGCCTTGGCGAGCGCGTTCAGTCGGGACCGTGTCGTCTCTGTGGTGCCGCCCGTCATGGCCGCGGCGGCCTCCGCGCTGATGCTCGTGCCGGGGTGCTGCGGCAGCCGCCGGAACAGCGTGGCCATCTCCGGCGCCAGCGCCCGGTAGGACAGCGAGAACACCGTGTTGAGGTCGATCTGGTCCTCGTCGGCGACCGGGTCGAGGAGTTGGCGGTGCAACTCGTCCGCCAGGTCGGCGAGTTCGGCGCGGGGGCGTTCCCGGACGTGCTCCCCGATGATGCGCAGGGCGAGTGGCAGTCCGTGTGCCGCTCGGGCGAGCCGGACGAGAGCCGCCGGGTCACCTTCGACGCGAGGCCCGCCGATCAGCCGGGACAGCAGCGTCGTCGAGTCCTCCAACGGCAGCGGCCGTACGGTGAGAGTGGCTGCGGCGTTGCGTACCGTGAGCCGGCCGAGGCTGTGCCGGCTGGTGACGATCGTCAGGCAGCCGGGCTCGAGCGGGATCAGTGCCTGAGCCTGTGCCGAATCGCGGACGTCGTCGAGCACGATCAGCGTCCGCCGCCCGTCGAGGAGCCGGTTGAACAGTTCCTGCCGCTGGTCGGTCGCGGACGGGATCTCCCCGGTGGGCACGCCCAGCGCGTGCAGGAACCGGGCCAGGGCGGTGTGCGGGTCGACCGGAGCCGGGCCGTGGGTGCCGGCGTCGAGGAAGAGCTGCCCGTCCGGGAACCGCGTCAGGCGCTGCCGCGACCAGTGCAGGGCCAGCGTCGTCTTGCCGACGCCGGGCATGCCGGTGAGGACGAGAAGGTTCCCGCCGGGGGCGGCCGGCTCGGTCAGCAGGTCGAGGTCGCCGAGTGTCTCCGTACGGCCCAGGAAGTCCTTGGTGCTGGTCGGCAATTGGCGGGGACGGGCACTCGGCGCCGGCGGAGCGCTGCTCAGAATCGCCACGATGTCGATATCGGGCTCGGTCCGGGTGGCCCGCCGGAACCGGGGCCGGAACCTGGCGTAATGACGCCGGGCCTCGTCCGACCGTCCCGTGGAATGCAGCGCCGTGATCCAGAGCCGGGCGATCGTCTCGTCCAGGAAATGGTCGGGCACCAGGTCGGCCAGGACGTCCGACGCGGCTTGTCGCAAGCCGGTACGCAGCAGGCCGTCGGCGAACAACGTGCGGGCCACGAGGAGTTCGTCGGCAAGGCCCTCCCGCACGGTGTCCGCCCGGTCGCCTCGCAGATCCGGAATCGGATCACCGTGCCACAGCTCGATTGCGGTCCGGAGGCTGTCGACGGCCGCCGCATAGCGTTCCTCGCGAAATTCCTCGCGTGCCCGGCCGACCAGGGCCCGGAACACATGCAGATCGACATCGAGGGGATCCACTTTCAGGCGATAGCTGTTTGCCGCGCGGATCCACTCCAGCGCTTCCGGCATCCCCAGCCGCGCCAGCATCGCGCGGATCCGGCTGACCAAGGAGTACATGGTGCTGCGCCGGGTGTCGCCCCCTTGGCCCGGCCACAGGAGATCCGCCAGCATGTCGACTTTGACCGGCTCGTCGGCATGCAACAGCAGAATCCCGAGCAGGCCCCTTTCCTTGGCTGCGCCGAGCTGTACCGATCTCCCGTTGTCGATCACCGCAGTACGGCCGAGTATGGCGAAGTTCATCGATGCCCCCCGCCTCAGTGTCGGACGGGAATGCGGGCTCACGCCATTGCCGTATGTCCACAGTGCGCACCAACCGGCACGCGTTTGCCGGTGACCGTGCAAGCGACTTGCAAGGCGTTCGTCCAGCCCTCGATGGTCCCGGTTCCGCACCATTGCATCCAAGTAGATGGATGGGGGCGGAATGAACCAGCATTGGTGGGCGGACCAAGGCGCGGTGCGGGTACTGGTGGATCCGGGTCGGCGGCGGGCCAAGGTGCTGCTGCTCGTGGCGACCGCGGTCGAGCAGGCGGTCGTCCTCGGCATGGTCCGTGAGCGGACGGGCCGGGAGCCGGTGCCCGACTTCGAGGGGCACCCGGTCTACCGGCTCGGCCTCATCGGTGCCACCGAGGTGGTGCTCGCCCGGACCGGGCCGGGCGTGACCGGACCGGTCTCGGCCGCCTACGGCGTGCCCGAACTGGTTCGCGAGCAGCGGCCGGACTACGTGATCTCGCTGGGCATCTGTTACGGACTACGCGACGAGGAGCAGCGACTGGGGGACGTCATCGTCGCCCAGCGGCTGCGCGTCATCAACGTGCGGCTGGGGGTCGGCGCGGACGGTGGCGTCGAGGTCCGGGACTGCGGCGAGGTCGTGACCGCCGGGCACCGGCTGGTGGAGCGCTTCATGATGGCTGAGCCGCCGCCGGGCGTACGCGTCGAAGTGGGTGAATTGCTCTCGTGGGATGTGCTGGTGGACCTCGCTCCGCTGCGTGAGGCGCTGCGATGGCGGTATCGCAGCGCGCTCGGCGGGGAGATGGAGGGTGCCGGCGTCTATGCGGCGGCCGTCCGGGCGGGCGTCGAGTGGATCGTGGTCAAGGGGATCGCCGACTGGGGCCACGGCAAGAGCGACGACGCGCAGCAGCGGGCGGCCCGCAATGCCGCGGCCGTGGTGTTCGACCTCGTCCACCTCCGAGCCTTCGCAGGCGTCGGACAGTGGCATGGGCTTAGGGAGCGTTAAGGTGGGCGGCATGACGACGGGCGCAGTGTTGTGGACTCCGCCGGCCGATGTGCTGGAGACCTCCCGGATGGGCCGGTTCCTCGGCTGGGTCCGCGACGAGCGCGGGATCGACGTCCGCGACTACGCGGGCCTGTGGGAGTGGTCCGTCACCGATCTGCCCGGGTTCTGGGGTGCGGTCTGGGACTGGTTCGAGGTCGTCGCCCACGATCCGCCCACGGCAGTGCTCGGCGCGGCGGCGATGCCCGGCGCGGAGTGGTTTCCCGGGGCGACGCTCAACTACGCGGAGAACGTCCTGCGCATGCCCGGCGTCGGCGAGGACGAGCCGATTCTGTACGCGTTCTCGCAGACCCGGCAGCCCGTGACGCTCACCGCCCGGGAGCTGCGCGAGGAGGTGCGGCGGGTCGCGGCCGGGCTGCGCCGGCTCGGGGTCGGGCCGGGCGACCGGGTGGCCGCGTACGCGCCGAACATCCCCGAGACGTACGTCCTCCTGCTGGCGACCGCGAGTCTCGGCGCGGTCTTCTCCTCGTGCGCGCCGGAGTTCGGCGCCCGGAGCGTGATCGACCGGTGGGGGCAGATCGGGCCGAAGGTCCTGGTCGCGGTCGACGGCTACCGGTACGGGTCGAAGCGCGTCGACCGGCGCGCGGAGGTGGCCTCGATCCGGGCCGCCCTGCCCACCGTCGAGCACCTCGTGACCATCGGCTACCTCGGGGAGGACGGCGACTGGGCGGAGCTCGGCGGCCCCGAGCCGCTCACGTTCGCCGCGGTGCCGTTCGCGCACCCCCTCTATGTGCTCTATTCCTCCGGCACCACCGGGCTGCCGAAGCCGATCGTGCACGGGCACGGCGGGATCCTGCTCGAGCATCTCAAGATGCTGGGGCTGCACCACGACCTCGGCCCCGGCGACCGCTTCCTGTGGTTCACCACCACCGGCTGGATGATGTGGAACTTCCTGGCCTCCGGGCCGGCCGTCGGCGCCGCGCTGGTGCTGTTCGACGGCGATCCGGGCTTCCCCGACCTGGGTGCGCTCTGGCGGCTCGCGGCCGACGCGGGTGTCACGTTCTTCGGCACCTCGGCGCCGTTCGTGCTGGCGTGCCGCAAGGCCGGCGTGCAACCGCCGCCGAACGTGATCCGCGGCGTGGGATCGACCGGCGCGCCGCTGCCGCCGGAGGGGTTCCGCTGGATCTACGAGGCGCTGGGTGAGCGCCCGCAACTGCAGTCGCTGTCGGGCGGCACCGACGTGTGCACCGGATTCGTCGGCGGGACGCCGCTGCTGCCCGTGGTCGAGGGCGTGATCTCCTGCCGGGCGCTCGGCGCGCGGGTGGAGGCGTACGACCCGGAGGGCAAGCCCCTGACCGGTGCGCTGGGCGAGCTGGTCCTGACGGCGCCGATGCCCAGCATGCCCGTCGGCTTCTGGGACGATCCGGAGGGGCGGCGCTACTTCGAGGCGTACTTCGACGTCTTTCCGGGTGTGTGGCGGCACGGCGACTGGATCACCATCGGCGCGGACGGGAGCTGCGTGATCACCGGCCGCTCGGACGCCACGCTCAACCGTGGCGGGGTGCGGCTGGGCACCGCCGAGTTCTACTCCGTCGTGGAGGGTCTGCCCGAGGTCGCCGACTCGCTCGTCGTGCATCTGACCGGGACCGACGACCTGGTCCTGTTCGTGGTGCCTGCCGCCGGCCATGCCGTCGACGACGGGCTGCGCGGCCGCATCAGGGCCGAGCTGCGTGCGGCGCTGTCGCCCCGGCACGTCCCGGACACCATTCATCCCGTACGCGAGGTGCCGCGCACCCTGTCCGGCAAGAAGCTCGAAGTCCCGGTCAAACGCATCCTCACCGGCACCCCCGTCGACGAGGCCGTCGCGACGGGCGCGCTGGCCAACCCGGAGTCGCTGACCGCGTTCCGGAATTTCGTCGTACCCCCCGCCTAATGTTCCGGCCGTGACAGTCCAGACGTACCGGTACCTCGGTTCCTCGGCGCTCGGCGCCGCCGGGCTCGCCCTGCAGACCAGCGGTGGCCCGGCGGCCAACCCGCGGTTCTTCAGCGGCTTCCTCACCACGCCGCAGGCTGCCGCCGCGGGCCTGCTGGCCGTGGCCGAGGTCGCCCGCACCCGCTACTTCCAGCCCACCCGTCCCGGCAGCCTCGATCCCGTGGTGACGGCGGGCACCGACCGGCTGCGCTTCGAGTCGTTCTCCGGCTGCTGCGGGGTGCATGCGCGCCTCGACGTGCTCCCCGGGGGCCTCGACGGTGATGTCGTCGCGCACGGCACGACCAATGTGGACGTCAACCAGCCGCTGCGCGAGTCGCTGTCCCGGATCGCCGGGCTCGACCCGCTGCACCTGGCGGTCGGCCTTGACGATCTCACCGTGCCCACAAGGGATGCCCAGGTGGTCGAGCGGAAGGTGCCGCTGCCGGCCCGGTGGCTGCGCGGCTTCGCCGAAGTGCACGTGCTGTCCGCCGGGTTCGAGCGGCGCGCCGAGCTGCCCGCCACCGAGGCGGCCGCGTTCCTGCGCCGGCTTCCCGCCGGCCGGTCGAGCGGCGTGCTCTGGGCTGTGCCGGCG
>CAKUMG010000321.1 GCA_934667465.1 uncultured Actinoplanes sp.
GACCTGGTCCTGGCGCTGGCCGACGCTGCTCCGGCCCGGCGCCGGGACGTGAGCGCGTGGGTCGTCGAGCGTCTCCTGCGGGACAGCGGCCTGGCCGGGGAGCCCTGGGTGCCGAAGGCGCTCACCGCCCTGAGGCAGGGCACCGCTCTCCCGCCGCGCGAGCTCGTCGACCGCTCACTGCCGCCGGAGTCGTTCGAGACCGCCGGGATGCCGTACGGGGACGGGGTTCTGCCGCCCGACGACATAGTTGTCGCCGACCCGTGGACGGCGTCCCTGGGCGCGGGAGTCGCCGGGCCCGATGAGGTGCGCCGGAACAGCGCTGTCCCATGGCCCGGCGTGACGCGGGCGTTGCCCGAGGAGGTCCGGCGGCACCGCGCGGTTGCCGTGATGTACGACGCCGGCCGGCCCGACACGCTCGCTGCGGTCTGCGCCACGGTCGCGGGAGTGGCCTTCGAGGCACACGTGCCGGACGACTACCTGGACCGGGTCCGGGCGGAGTTCCCGGACCTGATCCGCTGAGGCCCGCTCAGGACCACTCGGAGACCGGGACGCCGTCGAATGTCTCCTGCTGCCGGGTCATGCGGTAGGTGGCCCAGTGCATCCGCACCACCGCACCCCCCTCGTCGCGGGTCAGCCGCAGCAGCTCCCCAGCCTCCCGCCCGGACACGGTGCGCAGCAGGTCCGGAGCGCCGGGCAGCGGCTGGAAGACCGCCGGCGGCCGGTCGGCGGGGGCGTCGTCGCCGCGGGCCTGCAGCGCCCCGTCGTGCCAGGCGAACGTGAACGGCAGGCCCTCGCTCCACCAGCGCCCGAGGATCGGCCGGTAGCGCTCCGGCGCGCCCGGGCCGGGCCGCCACGGGTCGATGTCGGCCGGGTCCTCCTCGACGGCGATCCGGAGCAGGTCGTGCACGAGCGCGTTGACCTCGCCCGCGGTGCCGGAGGAGCCGAGCACGGCCGCGCCGAGCCCGCCGGGGTTGTCCTCGCCGCCGCGGCGGCCGTAGACGCCGGCGAGGAAGCCGGGCATGGCGCCGTCGTGGCCGACGTGCACGACCCGGCGCCCCTGCGGGACGAGGATCAGCCCGAGGCCGAAGCCCTGCGCCCACTGGGTCTCGTCGGTGGTGGTGAGCGGCCAGCGCATCTCGTCGAGGGTGGCCGGGGCGAGCACCCGGGCGTCGGGGTCGGTGAGTTCCGGGGAGGTGAGGAACGACGCCCAGCGGGCCATGTCGCCGGCCGTGCTCCAGAGCTGGGCGGCGGGGCCGGCGCCGCGGAGGTCGAGCTGAGGTTCGGGGCGGGCGGCGTCGGACCAGGCGTCGACGAGGTAGCCGACGGCGGCGTCCGCCGGCGGGTCGACGACGGTGCCGGTCAGGCCGAGCGGGTCGAGCACGCGCTCCTGGAGGACGGACGCCCAGGTGCCGCCGCGCAGCCGCGCCACGAGCTGGCCGAGGATCGCCGGGCCGAGGTTGGAGTAGTGGTAGCGGCGGTTGACGGGCAGCACGCGCTCGGCGCGGGCCAGGTCGGCGAGGACCCGGCGGTCGTCGGGGGCGATCAGGGTGTCCCAGACGTCTCCGTGCGGCTCGCGCTGCAGGCCCGCGGTGTGCGAGAGCAGCCGCCGCACGGTGAGCGAGCCGTGCGCGGGCACGTCGAGGTGGGCGCCGACCGGGTCGTCGAGGTCGAGCAGGCCGTCGTCGCGGGCCTGCAGGACGAGGACGGCCGTGAACGTCTTGGTCACCGAGCCGATGCGGAACCGGCTGCCGGCGCCGAGCGGGTGACGCTCGTTGCCGGACTCGCCGACCGTGAAGGCCCACGGCTCCCGGTCGGCGCGGTGCAACGCCACCGACAGCGCGGGGATCCGGCCGTCGGCCTGGGCGCGGCGGGCAGCCCGCTCGAGCCGCTGCCGGGCGATGATCAAGCGTTCTGAGGTCACGCCGAGATCTTAGAGTGACCCCATGACAGAACCGGGTGATCTTGTCGGAGAGTTCACGTGCTGCCGCGGGGTGCCCGTGGAGTTCCACGGGCACCCCGGCGGGTCACTCGGTCCGGAGCACCGTGAAGTCGAGACCCTTGTTCTGGTCGTTCGACCAGCTCGCGGTGTAGCCGGGCCACTCGCCGGTGAGCCGGCCGTCCTCGGCCGTGGTGCCGAGCATCCGGCTGCTGAGCGCGCCGGGCACGCCCAGCGTGGTGAAGACGCACTTCATCGCCGCCTCGTCGAGGCCGGGCGTGGAGGCATTGCCGGCACCCTTGACGATCAGCTTGCGGTTCTCCTCGGAGAGGTTGATGAAGCCGGTCTTCTTGGTGTCGCAGGTCTGCGCCGCGGTGGCCATCGGGTCGGCCTCGGAGTCGGCGACCGGGGCGGGAGCCGCCGCGTCGTCGCCACCGAGGAGCCGCGGGACCAGGATCACGCCGAGCGCGACCACGAACACGGCGACCAGGATCAGCGGAAGCAGACTTCTCTTCTTCGCCGGAGCCTGAACATTATCGGAGGAATGCCTCATGTCACGTCCTTGAGCGTCGAGGGGGAGGGGATCAACGCGAGCACGAAGTTTCCTCTGCGTGACCTTCTGTGACAACGATCATTCCTCGACTTCGGCTGAACGGATGAGGTGACACTGGAGGAAAGGGGTGCCCATACCCCCCAGACTCCCGGGAAAGTACAGGTACGGGACTTATTGATCGTTCACGCCGCGGCCGCGCGCGCCTGCCGGAGATCATGCGCGCGCGGGCCGCGTACGAGCGAATAAAGGGGTTGACCGGCGGTCCCGGCAGGTAGAAACGCCGGACAGACGCTCAGGCGGCGATCAGCGACGGCGCGGAGCGGCGCTCGACCACCGAGCCGAGGATCTCCCCGACCCGGATCGCGGTGTTCGACAGCAGCGCCGACGTGATGCCGTGCGAATGCTCGGTGCCGCCCTGCAGATAGATCCCGGCGCGCAGGTGGGAGTCGGTGGCGATCCGGTAGTCGCGTTCCACCCGCGGGCGCCCCTGCCCGTCGCGGAGACACAGTTCGGCGACGTCGCCGAGGACCGGGAACGGATCGGCCTGGTGATAACCGGTCGCGCAGATCACCGCGTCGGCCTCGATCGTCCGCACCTCGCCGGTGACCAGGGAGCGGATGCTGACCACCGCACCGCCGGGGCCGTCGGCCACCTCGGTCATCCGCGAGACGTTCAGCATGCGCAGCCGCTCACGGCCGAGGACCTTCTCCTGGTACGCACGGCGGTACAGGTCGTTGATCAGGTCGATGTCCACGACGGAGTAGTTGGTGTTGCCGTGGTACTCCATCAGCTGCCGCTTCACGTCCTCCGGCGCCCGGAAGAACTCGTCCACCGCGGCCGGGTCGAAGATGCGGTTCGCGAACGAGCTGTCGTCGGCGGGCGAGTAGCCGTACCGCGAGAAGACCGCGCACACCTCCGCCTCGGGGAACTCGGTGTGCAGCTGCGCGACGGCCTCGGCGGCGCTCTGCCCGGCACCCGTCACGACGAAGCGGCGGGGTGCGGTGCCGCGCAGCGCGGGCAGCCGGTGCAGCAGCTCGCTGGTGTGCCAGACCCGGGCCGAGGCCTGGATCCCCTCGGGCAGCCGGGGCCGCAGGCCGGTGCCGACGACCAGGTTGCGGGCGCGGTGGGTGGTGAGCCGTTCCCCCTCGCGGGCGATCACGTCGAGCGCGGTGATGTCGCCGGCTGCGTCGGTCACCGGCGCCACCGAGACCACCTCGGCGCCATAGGTGACCTGGCCGGCTACCTGCTCGGCGGCCCAGGTGAAGTAGTCGTGGAACTCGGCGCGCAGCGGGAACAGGTTCTTGTGGTTGATGAAGTCGATCAAACGCCCCCGGCTGTGCAGGTAGCGCAGGAAGCTGAACTCGCTCGTCGGGTTCCGCAGCGTCACCAGGTCCTTGAGGAACGACACCTGCATGGTGGCGTCGTCCAGCAGCATGCCGCGGTGCCAGCCGAAGGACGCCTGCCGCTCGAGGAACCGCGTGGTGACCTCGGCCCCCTGGTGCTCCGCCACCGCGACGGCCAGGGCCAGGTTGGACGGGCCGAAGCCGATCCCCACCACGTCGAGTTCAGGTTCAGACATGTCCGTCCCCTCCACCACGGGACCGATCTGGCCCCTGATTTTGGTTAGCCTAACCTAATCAGGAGGGTCGCGGTCTACCCCCGAGCCATTCACGACGATCATCACATTGTGGCCCCTGACGTGGGCATGCCGAAGGCCCCCACGACACGGTCGCGGGGGCTGAATCCCCGGTCAGCTGCTCAGGTCGGCCAGGATCCCGCGCAGGATCTCCTGGGTCCGGTCGGGCGGCTCGGCCTCGATCACGAGGCGGCCCATCGCGGCGGCGTAGTGGTCCACGTCGTCGCGCTTGTCCAGATAGAGCCCGCTGGTCAGATGTTCGATGTAGACGACGTCGGGCAGGTTCTCGTGGGCGAAACGCAGGATGGTGAACGCCCCGCCGGCGGCCGCGTGCCCGCCGGAGGCGAACGGGATCACCTGGAGCCGTACGTTGCGATGGGTCGAGGCCTCCAGGAGATACTCGATCTGCTCGCGCAGCACCGCCTCCCCGCCGATCGGGCGCCGCAGCACCGCCTCGTCGATCACGGCCCAGAGCCGCGGCGAGTGCTCCTGCCGCAGCAGCCGCTTGCGCGCCATCCGCAGGTCGGCGCGGCGGTCGATCTCGTCCGGCGAGGCGGTCCCGTGGCCGAGCATGATGACGGCCCGCGCGTACGCGTCGGTCTGCAACAGCCCCGGCACGAACTGGATCTCGTACGTGCGGATGAGCTCCGCCGCCTGCTCCAGATCCAGGTAGTTCTGGAACCAGGTGGTGAGCACGTCGCCGTACGAGTGCCACCAGCCCGGCGAGTTCGCCTCGCGGGCCAGGGCGAGCAGCCGCTCGTGCTCGCCCGGATCCGTGACACCGTAGAGCGTGAGCAGGTCGGTGACGTCGCGCTCCTTGAACGCGACCCGGCCCAGCTCCATCCTGCTGATCTTCGACTCGGAGCCCCGGATCTCGTAGCCGGCCCGGTCGCGGGTGAACCCCGCGGCCAGGCGCAGGCTGCGCAGGCGGGCGCCGAGCTGCAGCCGGCGGACCGTGGGACCGCCGTTCTGCTCGGGTGCGCTCACCGCCAGGGTCCGCTGGTTACGGCTTGCGGGCGACGACGGCGTACTGCGGGATCTCATCGGTGTTCTCCGTGCCCGGCTCGGGCCTCCAGTGGACCACCGACACGATGCCCGGCTCCACGATCTCCAGACCCTCGAACAGGCTCGCGAACCGCTCGGGGGTGCGCAGGTGGTATTTCGGGTTCGCCGAGATGTTCCAGATCCGCACGGCCTCGGTGTTGTCGGGGCTGGTGTCACTGCCGTCGTACATCGCGACGTAACTGCCCGAGGGCAGCTCGTCCACGAAGGACCGGATGATCCCCCGCGCCTCGTCGTCGGACTCCACGTGACCGAGAATGCCCATCAGGAACAGGGCGACCGGCTGGGTGAGGTCCAGCGTCTTCGCGGCCTCGGTCAGGATGGTCTTGCTGTCCCGGATGTCGGCGTCGATGTAGGCGGTGGCCCCCGCGGCGCTGGTGGTCAGCAGCGCGCGGGCGTGGGCCAGCACCAGCGGGTCGTTGTCGACGTAGACGATCCGCGCCTCCGGGACGACCGACTGCGCGACCTCGTGGGTGTTGTCGGCGGTCGGCAGCCCGGTGCCGATGTCCAGGAACTGCCGGATGCCGGCCTCGCCCGCGAGGTGGCGCACCGCGCGGGCGAGGTAGGCCCGGGAGAGCTTCGCGTTCTCCGCCAGCTGCGGCAGGTTGGCGATGATCTGGTCGCCCACCTCACGGTCGGCGGCGAAGTTGTCCTTGCCACCGAGCAGGTAGTTCCAGATCCGGGCGGTCTGTGGAACGGTGGTGTCGAGCTTGGGGATGTCACGCTCGCCGCCGCTGGCGGCCGGGCCCTCTGCCACGTGCGATTCCTTCGTGTCGTCTGTCACAAGTCGATCGTCGCGCGCAAGCATAGCCGCGGCCACTGTGGACCGTGTCGTCCGATCTAGTGCACCAGAACGCGGCCGGAGACCTGATCGTCGGCGCCGGGCACCGGGGCGGCCGGATCGGAACCGATCTCCACGAGCGCGTTGCGCTCGTCGACGTGCGCGACGCGGGAGACGTAGGAGGCGCGCTCGGCCTCCTCGACCTGCTTGTACGACATGATGATGACCAGGTCGCCGACGGAGATGAGCCGGGCGCCGGCGCCGTTGATGCCGATCACCCCGGACCCCGGCGCCCCCTCGATGGCATAGGTCACCAGGCGCGCCCCGTTGTCGATGTCGACGACGTGCACCTGCTCGCCCTCGACGAGGTCGGCGGCGTCCATCAGGTTCTTGTCGATCGTGATGGAGCCGACGTAGTGCAGGTCCGCCTGGGTCACGGTCGCACGGTGGATCTTGCCGCCGAGCAGGGTCCGCTGCATTGCTTGGTCCTTCCGATCGAGACAGTGCGCACCGGGACGGAACACACCGGGTAGCGAAGCAAAGGTAGCCTAACCTAACTTGATGCCCCGGCCAATGTGACCTGTCGATCAAATTCATCCACCCCAGACGATGTACGCGGCGCCGCGCGCGCCCCGCGCCGCCACGTTCCGCATCCCTTGCGCGGGCCCGGACGCGGTTGCGGTGCCGGCGCGAGCGCGGGCGGCCCAACTTTCAGCCGGCCGATCACGGGCGCGGGCCCGGACGCAGGG
>CAKUMG010000322.1 GCA_934667465.1 uncultured Actinoplanes sp.
GGACCGTCCCTCGAACGCGTCCAGTGCCGCCTCGTCCACCCAGTCGCCGGCGTGCACCACCACGTCCGCCGCCTCGATCTCCGCCCACAGCGCGGCCGGCAGGTCCCGGGCGCGCTTGGGCAGATGAGTGTCCGTCGTCAGTACCAGCCGCATGCGGATCACTGTAGGCAACCGCCCGATCGGCGGGGTGATCTGCGCCGCCTCGCGTGGCCGCGCGGCGTACCCAAGCAATGACCTTGACCGGCTTTTCATCGTTGACAGTCGATCCTTTGCAGGCGTTGACTGCAGGGGCGGTCCTTCCCGCTGATGTGGAGGAGACATGCCCCGAGCCATGCCTGCACTGGCCGCGGTCCTGCTCGTACTCGCGAGCGGCACCGCGTGCGGCGGCGGATCCGGCGAGGACGTCGTCGGGCTGATCACCAAGACCGACACCAACCCGTTCTTCGTGACCATGCGGAAGGGTGCCCAGCAGGCCGCCGACCAGCAGGGCCTGGAACTGCAGTCGTTCGCCGGCAAGCAGGACGGCGACAACGAGGCGCAGGTGCTCGCGATCGAGAACCTGATGTCCTTCGGCGCCAAGGGCTTCCTCATCACCCCGAACGACTCCAAGGCGATCGTGCCGTCCATCGACCGGGCCCGGGACCAGGACATGCTCGTCATCGCGCTGGACACCCCGACCGACCCGGCCGACGCGGTCGACGCCACGTTCGCCACCGACAACTTCGAGGCGGGCCGGCTCATCGGGCAGTGGGCGAAGGCGAAGTTCGAGGCCTCCGGCACCCAGGCGAAGATCGCACTGCTGGATCTCAACGCCAACCAGGTCTCCGTGGACGTGCAGCGCGACCAGGGCTTCCTGGAGGGCTTCGGCGTCGACGTGGCCGACCCGAATCGGATCGGCGACGAGAACGACCCGCGGATCGCCGGTCACGACGTCACCGACGGCGCGGAGGACGGCGGCCGTACGGCGATGGAGAATCTCCTCCAGAAGGACCCGGCGATCAACCTGGTCTACACGATCAACGAACCCGCCGCTGCCGGTGCCTTCGAGGCGCTCAAGGCGGCCGGCCGGGAGCGGGACGTCACCATCGTCTCGGTCGACGGCGGCTGCCCCGGCGTCGACAACGTCAAGAACGGTGTCATCGGCGCGACCTCGATGCAGTTCCCGCTGAAGATGGCCTCCCTGGGCATCGAGGCGATCGCGCGGTACGCGAAGGACGGCACCAAGCCGCAGGCCACGGCGGGCAAGACCTTCGTGGACACCGGCGTCCAGCTCATCACCGACGACCCGCAAGCCGGCGTGGAGGCCAAGGACTCCGCGTGGGGCTCGCAGAACTGCTGGGGCTGACCATGGCCACCGCCACCGAGACCACCGACTTCGACGTCCGCCGGTCCGACTCCTTCGGCCTGCGCCTCCAGCACTTCCTGCACGGCAACCCGGTCTTCGGGCCGCTGGCCGTGCTGATCGTGGCGATCATCGCCTTCTCGATCGTCAACGTCCGCTTCTTCTCGGCCGCCAACATCTCCTTGGTGCTGGCCCAGGTGACGGTCATCGCGGTGCTCGCGCTCGGGCAGACGCTGATCATCCTCACCGCGGGCATCGACCTCTCGGCCGGGGCGATCGCGGTCTTCTCCTCGGTCCTGATGGCGGTCTTCTGCACCCGGGCCGGGATGCCGGGGGTCCTCGCGCTCCTGCTCGGGCTCGCGTTCGGCACGGCGATGGGCGCGCTCAACGGGTTCCTGGTGACCCGGCTGAAACTGCCGCCCTTCATCGTCACCCTGGGCACGCTGACGATCTTCTTCTCGCTGAACTCGGTCGTCTCCCGTAGCGAGACGGTCCGCGGCACGGACATGCCTTCGCTGATGACCTGGACCGGGACGGCGATCCCGATCGGCGGCTTCCGGCTGACGTACGGCTCGATCATCATGCTGTTGCTCTTCGCGCTCTTCTGGTATTCGCTCGGCAGGACCGCATGGGGCAAGCACGTGTACGCGACCGGGGACGACATCGAAGCGGCGCGGCTCGCCGGCATCCGCACCAGCCGGGTGCTGTTCTCCGTCTACACCGTGGCAGGACTGCTGTACGCGGTCGGCGGCTGGATCCTCATCGGCCGGCTCGCGAGCGCCAGCCCCAACGTCGGCGTCGACTACAACCTCGACTCCATCACCGCCGTGGTGCTCGGCGGCACCAGCCTCTTCGGCGGGCGCGGCGGCGTCCTGGGCACGCTGATCGGCGCCCTGATCGTCGGCGTCTTCCGCAACGGGCTGCAGCTCGCCGGCGTGGAGGTCGTGTGGCAGGGCTTCGCCATCGGGCTGCTCGTCCTGGTGGCCGTGTCGCTCGACCAGTGGATCAGGAAGGTGAAGACGTGACCGCCAACAGTGCTGAAGACGCGCGGAGCGGAACCCCGTCCCCGAGCCCGGGTGTCGACGGCACGCCCAGCCCGGGTGCCCGAGGTGCGCGGCGCCGAGCCCCCGTCCTCGAAGCGCGCGGCCTGGTCAAGCGCTACGGCCGCGTGACAGCGATCGAGAGCGGCGACCTCGAGCTCTACCCCGGCGAGATCCTCGCGGTCATCGGCGACAACGGCGCCGGTAAGAGCAGCCTGATCAAGGCCCTCTCCGGCGCCCTCATCCCGGACAGCGGCGAGATCTACCTCGACGGCAGGCGCGTCCAGTTCCGCAACCCGATGGCCGCCCGCGAGGCCGGCATCGAAACCGTCTACCAGACCCTCGCGGTCGCCCCCGGCCTCGACATCGCCGACAACCTCTTCCTGGGCCGCGAGCAACGCTGCCCCGGCCCGCTCGGCTCGATTTTCCGCATGCTCGACACCGGCCACATGCGCTCCGAGGCCAAGCGTCACATGTCCGAGCTCGGCATCGGCACCCTCCAGAACATCGGCCAGGCCGTCGAATCCCTCTCCGGCGGCCAGCGTCAGGCGGTCGCGGTCGCCCGCTCGGCGGCCTTCGGCAGCAAGGTTGTCATCCTCGACGAACCGACGGCCGCCCTGGGCGTCAAGGAAGGCAACCGCGTCCTCCAACTGATCCGCGACGTCCGCGACCGCGGCCTCCCGGTCATCCTGATCAGCCACAACATGCCCCACGTCTTCGAGGTCGCCGACCGCATCCACATCCAGCGCCTCGGCCGCCGCGCCACGGTCATCACCCCCGAATCCCACTCCATGTCCGAAGCCGTAGCCATCATGACCGGCGCCGCCGAACCCCCACCCCACTCCGCCTGAGCCGCCGGATGCTCGTGATCGGGCACTTGTGTGGCATGACAGTGAGCTCATGACGGTAAACGCGCAACTCGCTCCGCATGGTGACTGAGAAGCGGTAGTTGTCGAACACGCCTGCAGTAGAAGTAACCTTCATCGAAGCGATGTCGCACAACCGGCATGTAACAGTAATCCGTGGCTAGGCTGGCGGCATGGACATCAGTAGCTTCCAGCCGCATGCTCCGGGCGAGCTCGTCAAGATTCAAGGCAGCGATCCTGGGCGTGGCGAGTGGGAGCACGTTGCCTTCGTGCCGCATCCGTTGCCGAAGCTCCCGCCCGAATTGACGGCACGAACGTATCGGGTCGTCGCCGATGCCCGGGCTGCGCTTGCCGCCCTGGACAGTACGGCGCGGCGCCTGCCCAATCCTCGGATCTTCCGGCGGTCCGCCCTGCAGGCGGAGGCGCAGAGTACCTCCGCGTTAGAAGGGACATATGCCCCGCTGTCCGAAGTTCTCATCGCGGATGAGGATCGCCCACCCAACCTCGACCTGCGCGAGGTGCTGAACTACGTACGCATGGGTGACGCGGCTTTCGGCTGGATGGACGAGGGTCAAGACCTGTCCATCGGCATGCTCGAGGAGTTGCAGTCGATGCTCGTCCGTGGCACCCGGGGCGAGAGTGGATCGTCGGGAGCGCTGCGCACACATCAGGTGGTGATCGGCAGGCGCAAGGATGCGCCCATCGGTGCACTGCCGGTCCATGCGGCCCGCTTCATCCCTTCTCCGCCGGGCATCGCCCTGCGTGCGAGTCTGCAGGATCTCCTGGACTGGATGAGTGACGAGGACATCGACGACGAGGTCGATCCCGTGGTTGCCGCTGCGCTCGCGCACTACCAGTTCGAAACGTTGCACCCCTTCCACGACGGGAACGGAAGGATCGGGCGCTTCGTCATCGTTGTTCAATTACTCAAGAAGGGGGTTCTGCTCGAGCCCACGTTGACCGTCAGTCCCTGGTTCGAGGCTCGTCGGGCCGAGTACTACGACCGGCTCCTGGCGGTCAGCGTCAACGGCGACTGGGACGCATTCGTTCGCTTCTTCGCCACCGGCCTGGCCTCCTCCGCGACGACCACCCATGAACGCATGATCGCCTTGGTCGGCGTGCAGGAAGCACTCAAGGAGAAGATCCGTCGTTCCTCGCTTCGGGCGGATACAGCTCACGCGCTCGTCGATCATGCGATCGCCCGCACCTCTTTCACGGTGCGCAGCGTCGAGCGGAACCTCGGCATCTCGTACAGCCGCGCCAACACCATGGTCGGACAACTCGTGCAGCTTGGCGTGCTGGCGCCTGTGCGGCATGCCGAGGCTCAGGTCAACCGGCGCTTCTTCGCCCCTGATGCGCTCAATGTGCTGCTCGGGGACAGCCGGTGACCGGGACGCGGTCGGTCCGGCCTCCGGCCGTGCCCAAGGGGGCAGCACTACCAGGTCGGGAGCATGGTTTCGGGGTAGCGGGCGCCGTGGGCGCCGTGGGGCAGGATCGCGGTGATGCGGGCGAGGTCCTCGGGGGTGAGCGTGACCCCGGCCGCGGCGACGTTCTCGGTGAGGCGGTCGGGGCTGCGGGTGCCCGGGATGGGGACGATGTCGTCGCCCTGGGCGAGGAGCCAGGCGAGGGCCAGTTGGGTGACCGTGATGCCCTTGGAGGCTGCGAGGGCGGTCAGGTCGCGTACGGCTGCGAGGTTCTTCTCGTAGTTGCCCGGCTGCCAGCGGTCGTCCCAGCTGCGCATGTCGTCGGCGGGGTAGTCGGCGGCCGGCTTGACCGTGGTGGTGAGGAAGCCGCGGCCCAGGGGTGAGTAGGGGACGAAGCCGATGCCCAGGTCGCGGATCAGCGGCAGGACGTCGGCCTCGACGGCGCGTTCGAAGACGGAGTATTCGGTCTGGAGGACCGAGACGGGGTGTACGCCGTGGGCGCGGCGGATGATGTCGGGGCCCGCCTCGCTGAGGCCGAACCAGCGCACCTTGCCCTCGGCGATCAGGTCGCCGACCGTGCCGGCGACATCCTCGATCGGGACGTCCGGGTCGACGCGGTGCTGGTAGAACACGTCGATGACGTCGGTCCCCAGGTGGCGCAGGCTGTTCTCGGCCACCTCACGGATGTGCTCGGGGCGGCTGTTCAGCCCGATGTGCGTGGGGTCGGTGACGTTGCTCAGGTCGTAGCCGAACTTGGTGGCCAGGACGACCTCGTCGCGGAAGCCCTTGACCGCCCGGCCGAGCAGCTGTTCGTTGCTGCCGGTGCCCATCCCGTAGAGCTCGGCGGTGTCGAAGAGGGTGACCCCCAGTTCGTGGGCGCGGCGGATGGTGGCGATGCCGCCGTCCTCGTCCGCGGCCCCGTAGGCGAGGGTCATGCCCATCGTGCCGAGCCCGATCGCGCCGACCCGCAGGCCTTGGGTGCCGAGCGTACGCAGCGGAAGTGTTGTCATGCCTCCACGCTAGGAACGCGGACGGCCTGGGGCATGGGCCGCGGCTCGCATAGGATTGCCCGATCCTCTCAAGCGAAAGGGGCCCGTGTGAACACCGACCTGCATGACGCCATCGAGCGGCACCGCCGCGGGCCCTGGTCCCCGACCGCGGTGCCCCGGCTCACGCTCGTCTCCATCGAGAAGCCGATCGGGCAGGCGGACCAGATCTACGAGCCGATGATCTGCTTCGTGGCGCGCGGGTCGAAGAACTCCGTCGCCGGGGATCTGCGCTGGCGGACCCGGGCCGGGGACGTGCTGCTCAATTCGCTCGCGATGCCGGTGACCGCGATGTTCGAAGAGCTCCCGTACCGCTCGGCGGTGCTGCAGCTCGACGCCCGGGTCCTGTCCGAGTTGCTGCTGGAGCTGGGCCCGTCCGTGCCGGTCACCGCCGATCCGCCGGACGCCCGGAACAGCATGACGATGACGCCCGAGATCGTCGACGCGGTCACCCGGCTGGTCCGGCTGCTCGACACGCCGGACGACATCCCGGCCCTCGCCGGGCGGGTCGAGGGCGAGATCCTCTACCGCCTGCTGGCGAGCCCCCTGGGCCCCGCCCTGCGGCACTGGGCGCGGACCGACACGGCCGCGGCTCGCATCCGCGCCGTGGCGTCGTGGATCATCGGGCATCACGCCGAGCCGCTCAGCATCGACGGGCTCGCCGCGATCGCGCACATGAGCCCGGCCTCGCTGCACCGGCACTTCAAGGCGGCGACGGGGATGAGCCCGTTGCGCTTCCAGAAGCAGCTCCGGCTGCAGGAGGCCCGCCGGCGCCTCGTAGCCGGCGACCTGACCGCGGCCGAGGTCGCGGCCGCCGTCGGCTACGCGAGCGCGACCCAGTTCAACCGCGAGTACCGCCGCTTCTACGGCCTCCCGCCCGTCCAGGACACCATCCGCCTACGCGCCGGTTGATCAGACAAGGCGGACGGGGCCGGCGGGGATGGGGAAGCGGAAGAGGTGGTACGGGTATTCGCGCTCGTCCTCACCGCCGGTGTA
>CAKUMG010000323.1 GCA_934667465.1 uncultured Actinoplanes sp.
CAGCAGGACGCCCGGCAGGGGCGCCTCGCCGACGGGCCGGATGACGGCCGTGCGGATACCTGCGACCCGCACCTCTTCTTCACGCACCTTCATGCCGACCGACCCTACCGACCCGATGGATCTTGCCGCCGGTCACGGCACGCCGCAGATCAAAGGCATTGTCCGGTACGCGGGCCACGTTCCCGCCGACGCCGGGCGGCCCTGCCCAGCAGTGCCCCGGTCCGCGGCGCGACCTGCTCGCCGGTCGCGCCTTTGCCGCGACCATCCGGGCGGAGCTGCCGGGTCGATCATCGGGCCCGCGCCGCGCCACTCGTGAGACGGACCCGCGCCGCGTCACTCGTGACACGGGCCGCCGCCGCGTCACTCGTAGGACTGGCCGGCGTCGGACATGTCGAACAGGTGCTCCCAGGTCAGGGACGTCGTGTCGGCCGGGAAGACCTCCGGTGCGCCGAGGCCGCAGTCCAGGTAGCTCGCCGGGTAGAGGTTGTACCACATGTCGCCCGTGGCGCGGACCGCGTCCGGCGGGCGGGGGATGCGGGTGCCGAGGCCGGCGTACTTGTCGAGCGGCCCGGCGTCGGCGAGGTCGGCCAGGTCGGCGAGCTGGGACAGCATCAGGTCCCGCCACTCCGTGTACGTGACCTCGCCGGGCCAGTGGTACGCGGCCGTGCGCCACCCGTCGGGCAGCTCCGGTGCCGTGCCGGTCGCCGCGACGGCGCACAGTGCGGCGACCGTGTCCAGGTCCAGTTCGGTCCGGTCGGCGAGGGGGCCCGCGGCCCACAGCAGCGTGCGCAGGAAGTCGGACAACGACCGCCCGGACTCCTGCGCGCGCGTCGCCGACGCGATCATGTGGTCCTCCAGCGCCGCCACGGTCGTGCAGGCGGCCGGCCCGGGAACGGGGCGCACCCGGCCCCCCGTGGTGGCGGCGTCGATCAGGGCGGCGGCCAGCGCCTCGACTCTGTCCATGGCGGGCACAGTAGACGCGTGCTGACAATCGAGGATCTTGCCCCCGCCGTCCGGGACGCGTTCGGCGGCGCGCGGCGGCTGACCGGCGTCGAGCGGCTGACCGGGGGCAGCAAGAAGGGCGTCTACCGGCTGACCCTGGACGACGGTGCCACGGCCGTCGCCTACCGGTGGGACCGGGCGGAGAACTTCTGGCCCGAGACCGCGGGGGACCCCGCCGATCCGTTCTCCAGTGCGGGCGGGCTCGACCATTTCCTGGCCGCCCGCGCGAAGCTGGACGATCTCGGGCTCCGTGTCCCCGAGGTGTATCTGACCGGCGACGACCTGGCCGTGGTCGAGGACTTCCCGGGCGCGACGCTGCAGGACCGGCTGGCGCGCGACCCGGCGGCCGCGGGTCCGGTCGTGGCGCGCCTGGCCGAGGGGCTCGCCGCGATGCGCGGGGCGCGCGGACCCGCGTACGGCAAGGTGGCCCTTGTCGACGGCGGCGGCGTCTCGCGTGAGCTGTCGTGCGAGCGGGCGGTGCTCGCCAGGGCCCTGCGTGATCTCGCCGAGGCGGCCCGGCGCGACCGGCGGATCGGCGACGCCGAGGCCGGCCTGCACGACCGGCTGCACGGTTTGTTCGCTGCAGTGGAGCCGCGCGACGAGCTGTCGGTCGTGCATGGTGAGCTGGGTTTCGACCATGTGCTGGTCGATGCCTCCGGCGAACCCGTGCTGATCGACGCCGAGGGCCTGCTGTATTTCGACGTCGAGTGGGAGCACGTGTTCCTGCGGATCCGCCTGAACGACGACTACCGGCTGGTGGCGGCCGCGGGGCTCGACCCGCGGCGGATGGCGTTCTATCTGCTCGCGCAGCGGTTGTCGCTGGTCGCCGGGCCGTTACGGTTGCTCGACGGCGAGTTCCCGGACCGGGAGTTCATGCGCGGCATCGCCGAGCACAACCTGCGGATGGCCCTGGAGCTGCGAGAATGAGCGCATGCCCGTTGTCGAAGCGTCGGTGACAGTCCCGGTGCCGCCGGAGGTGGCGTTCGCGGTGTCGCAGACGACGACGCCCGTGCGGTTCCGGTGGGATCCGTTCATCAGGGAGCAGCACTTCGTCGGCGGGGCCGAGCGGCCGGGCAAGGGCGTGCGCTCGTTCTCCCGGCACACCGTCGCGACGTGGCGCTACAGCTTCCGGTGCAGGCGCGCGGTGTGCCGCCCGGTCGCCGACCGGGTGGGCGTGTGGCTGTTGCGCCGCGACATCCGCCGCCGGATCGCCGGCTATGCGTCCGGCTGCACCGACCCGGTCGTCGTGGCGGCCGCGTCAGAGGTTTGAGGTCATCTCGGCCAGCTCGGCGCGGCGGTCTCCATCCGTGCGCGGATTTCCCGGTGCGCCGGGCCGGGAGTCGCCGGGGCGGGGGCCGGAGAGGGGCCGGAAGTTGACGCCCATCGCCGTCAGCCGGGCCAGGTGCGGGACGAGCCGGTCGTGGAAGTCCGCGAAGTCGCCGGCCGTGCCCCAGGCCACCTCCGCGAAGGCGCAGAGCCGGGGGTACGCCATGTACTCCACGCGTCGCAGCGACTCCATGTGCTCGGTCCACACGTTGGCCTGCGCGCCGATGATCAGCCCGGGGTCGGCGCCCGGCGGGACGGGGTCGAACGCGTACACGTCCTCCAGGGTGAGCAGCGTGCCCACCGGAGTCGGCTCACCCGGGTCGGCGGACTGCCGATAGTCCAGATAACACGACATGTCCGGGCAGGAGACGACCTGGTGTCCGGCGCGGGTGCCCACCACGGCGGGCAGCGGCCCGCGCCACGCGGCGATCACCGCGTCGGCGGGCGCGCCCCCGGCCAGGATCTCGTCCCAGCCGTAGACCCGCCGCCCCCGGGAGGCGAGGAACTGCGCCATGGCCGCCGTGAAGCGGGGCTGCACCGACGTGTCGCCGCCCCACTCGTCCGCCGGGCACTCGTCGCCGCCGATCCCGATCAGCTCCGACGGGAAGATGTCGCACACGTGGGCGAGTACCTGGCGGCAGAAGTCGAGCGTGGCCGGTTCCATGTTGAGCACGTGCGGCGAGATGCCCCAGGACGTCCGGACCCCGCCGGTGAAGCCGTTGCCCAGCGCGGGGTACGCGGCCACGGCCGCCTGCATGTGGCCCGGCATGTCCACCTCGGGCACGACGGTCATGTGCCGCTCCGCCGCGTACGCGACGATGGTTCGCAGGTCCGCGGTGGTGTAGAAGCCGCCGTGCGGGGTGCCGTCGTCGAGGCCGTGCTGCCGGGAGCCGCGCATCGACGAGGGCCGCCACGCGCCCACCGACGTCAGGCGTGGCCAGCCGGGCACCTCGAAGCGCCAGCCCTGGTCGTCGGTCAGGTGCAGGTGCAGCACGTTGAGCTTGTGGTGCGCCGCCACGTCGATGAAGCGCAGCACGTCCGGGACCGGCATGAAGTGGCGCGCGACGTCGAGCAGGACGCCGCGCCACGCGTACCGGGGCGCGTCCTCGATGTGCACGGGAGCGCCACCCCACTGGCGCAGCGTCTGGCGCGCGTAGAACTCCCCGGCCGCCGAGCCTGCGGTGATGGTGACGCCCGCGGGAGAGACGTCGAGCACGTAGCCCTCACGTGGCAACGACGGATCCAAGCGCGTCGCCGCCGGATCGAGGGGCGGCACCGACGGATCGAAGCGCGTGGGCGCCGGCGAGGAATGCGCCGCGGAGTCCCGTACGGAAGCGGGTCGGGGGATCAATCTTTCACCGCCCCGCCCAGCCCGGAGACCAGCCGCCGCCGCACGATCAGGAAGAACACCAGCACCGGCAGCGTCATCAGCGTCGACGCGGCCATGATCGCCCCCCAGTCGTTCTCGTCGGGCTTGAAGAACACCAGCAGCGCCATCGGCAGCGTCTGGTTGTCCGTCGCGCTGATGATGAACGTGCGCGCGAACAGGAAGTCGTTCCAGGCGTGGATGAACGAGAAGACGCTGGTGGCCGCGAGCCCCGGTGCGATCAGCGGGAACAGGATGCGCCACAGCACGGTGAAGCGGGACGCGCCGTCGAGCTGGGCCGCCTCGTCGAGCTCGTCGGGCACGCCGGCGACGAAGCCGCGGAGCATCCAGATCGCGAACGGCAGGGTGAACGCCGTGTGCACGAGCATCAGCGAGCCCAGCGTGTTGAGCGCGCCGAGGTCGCGTACGAGGAAGAACAGCGGAATCGTCAGGGCCTCGATCGGGACCATCTGGGCGATCAGGAAGACCACCAGCAGCGTGGTCCGGAACTTGAAGTGGAAGCGGGTCAACGCGACCGCGGCGAGGAACGCCAGCAGTCCCGAGATCAGCACGACGACCACCGCGACGACCACGCTGTTGAGCAGGTAGCGACCGAAGTTGTCGACGGTCAGCACCCGGCGGAACGCGTCGAGCGAGGGCGCGAGGGTCCACGGCTTCTGGTCCAGCGACTGGATCTCGCCGGCGGGCTTGAGGGCCGCCAGCACCATCCAGTAGATCGGGAAGACCACGACGGCGGCGATCAGGACCGCCGCCGCGTCGAGCAGGCGTCTCACAGCGGTTCTCCCGATCGGCGCAGGGTGCGCAGGTAGAGCAGCGTCACGCCGAGCAGGATCAGCATCATGACGACGCCGATCGCGGAGCCGAGGCCGTACTCGCTGGAGGCGAACGCCTGCTGGTAGGCGTAGACGTTGAGGGTGAGGTTCTGCCCGGCGAGGCCGCCGCCGCGGGTCATCACGTAGATCTGGGTGAAGACCTTGAAGTCCCAGATGATCGACTGGATGACGACGATCGCGAGCACGGGCCGCAGCATCGGCACCATGATCTGCCAGAAGATGCGCCACGTGGACGCGCCGTCCAGCGCCGCGGCCTCGAGGACCGACGACGAGATGGCCTCGATCCCGGCGTACAGGGTGACCATCACGAACGGGAAGGACGCCCACACGACGACCGCACCGACCAGCGCGAACGCGGTGTAGCGGTCGTAGAACCAGTTGAAGCCCTCGATGCCGAGCAGCTGGTTGACGTAGCCGAGGTCGGTGTCGAACAGGAACATCCAGACCGTGGAGCCGCTGACCGCGGGCACGGCCCAGGCGGCCATGGCGGCCAGCGACAGCAGCAGCCGCGGGATCCGGCTGATCCTCGTGAGCAGCACGGCGAGGCCGGCGCCGACGGCCAGCGTCGCGAGGACGCAGGCGGCCGCGAAGCCGACGGTGGCCAGCAGCACCGACCAGAACTTCGCGTCGGTGAGCAGCTCGGTGTAGTTGTCCAGGCCGACGAAGCTGGTCGGCTGGCCGCCGCTGACCTGCGCCTGCCGGAAGTCGAGCACGGAGATCAGGCCGAGCTGGTACATCGGGTAGACGAACAGCGCGCCGAGCACGACGACCGCCGGCAGCAGCAGCCAGAGCGGGGTGAGGCCACGCCGCGGGAGCCGCGGCGTGGCCGGAGCCGGAGTCACTTGGTGAGCGCCTCGTCGATCTGCTTCGCCGCCTCGTCGGTGGCCTCGTCGACGGTGGACCGGCCGGTGGCGACCTTCTCGATCATCGTGGGCAGCACGGCCGACGCGTCGATCTTGCCCCAGCCCGGGTCGAGCGGCACGAACTTGGTGCCGGCGGCCAGGGAATCCAGGAACGGCTTGACGAACTCGTCCTTCGCGGCGACCTCGTCGCTCGCGGCGGTCAGCGTCGGCAGGTTGCCCATGGCGTCGTACATCTTCGCCTGGTACTTCTTGTTCGCCAGCAGGGTCAGGAAGTCGCCGGCCAGGGCGGGCCGCTGGCTGTTCTTCATGATGCCGAGGTTGTTGCCGCCGGCGAAGGCGGGCGCGATCGAGCCCGCGGTCGTGCCGGGCAGCGGGACGACGGCGTACTTGCCCTTGGCGGCGCCCGCGTCGACGGCCGCGCGGTTGAAGTTGCCGAGGATGCCCATGGCGGCCTTGCCGCTCGCGAACAGGTCGACGGTCTTGCCGCCGGTCAGGTCCGCGCACTGCTGCGGCGGGCAGTTGTCGGCCGCGATCAGGTCGGTGTAAGACTTCAGGCCGGTGCGCGCCTCCGCCGAGTTCAGCGTGGTCAGCTCGCCGCCGTTGGCCCAGACGAAGGGCATCGCCGCGTACGTGTACTTGCCGCCCACGGCCACGCCGAACATCTCCGGCTTCTTCTCCCGGATCGTGCGCGCGGTCGTCGTCAGCTCGGCCAGGGTCGCGGGCGGCTTGAGGCCCAGCTCCTGGAACACGTCGGTGCGGTAGTAGAGCGCGCGGATGCCGACATACCACGGGACGCCGAGCAGCTTGCCCTCGTAGGTGGCGCTGGCCTTGGGGGCGGCGGCGAGGTCCGCGCCCTCGGACCAGCCGGCGACCGTGGGGCCGAGGTCGGCGAGGCCACCGGCGGCGGCGTACTCGGGCAGGTCGGTGTTGCCGTACTCGACCACGTCGGGCGCGCTGGCCGGGTCGTTGAACGCGCCCTTGAAGCGCTCGCTGCGGGTGTCGACAGCGATGTACTGCAGGTCGACGGTGGCGCCGGGGTGGGCGGCGGTGAACTCGGCGATCGCCTCCTGGACCACGGCCTCCTTGGGCGCGCGGTTCGGCTCGTCGAAGAGCCAGACCTTGAGGGCGCCGGTCGTCGGGCCGCCGCCGGCCGCGGAGGGGGCCGGGGCCGAGGTGGACGGGGCGCAGGCGGTCAAGGTCACAGCGAGGGCGGCGGCTGCCGCGAGTCGCAGTCTCATACGCACACTCCATACG
>CAKUMG010000324.1 GCA_934667465.1 uncultured Actinoplanes sp.
TCGACAACAAGGCCCTCGCGGCCTCGCCGCAGACCAGCGTGGAGACCACCGACCGGCCGTACATCGCACCCCGCGGCCAGGTCGAACGCCGCATCGCCGAGCACTGGAAGAAGGCGATGCGGCGGGACACGGTGTCGGCGCGCGACGACTTCTTCGCCACGGGCGGCAACTCCCTGATCGCGGTCGGACTGGTGAACCGGCTCAACCGCGAGTTCGGGACCACGCTCCCGCTGCAAGTACTGTTCGAGTCCCCGACGATCGAGCTGCTCGCCCGGCGGGTCATCGGGACCGACGCCGCACCGGCCTCCCGGCTGCTTCCGTTGCGGGCCGGCGCCGGCCGTCCCGTGTTCGGCTGGCCCGGGCTCGGCGGCTACCCGATGAACCTGCGCCTGCTGGCCGGCCTGGCGGGCGGCGACCGGCCGTTCTACGGGGTGCAGGCGCACGGTCTCAACGACGGCGAGGTGCCGTACCCGACGATCCGCGAGATGGCGGCCGCCGACGTCGACGCGATCCGGCGGGTGCAACCGCACGGTCCGTACACGCTCTGGGGTTACTCCTTCGGGGCACGCGTCGCCTTCGAGACCGCGTACCAGCTGGAACAGGCCGGGGACCGGGTCGACGACCTGCTGCTCATCGCCCCCGGCTCGCCCCGCGTCGCATCGGATGGTGCGCCGGACCGCGTCGCCTCGTACCACGACCAGACGTACATCACGATCCTCTTCTCCGTCTTCGCGGGCACGATCACCGGTCCGCTGCTGGAGGAGTGCCTGGCCGCGGCGCACGACGAGGACAGCTTCGCCACATTCATCGACGCCCGCTTCCCGGAGCTCGGCCCGGATCTGATCCGCCGCATCATCCGGGTGGTAGGGACCACCTTCACCTTCACGTACACGTTCGATGAGTTGAACGAGCGGCGGATCGCGGCCCCGGTCACCGTCCTCAAGGCGACGGGCGACGACTACTCGTTCCTGGAGGGCGCCGGCGGCTGGTCGGCGGCGGCCCCGGTCGTCGTCGACCTCGCCGCCGACCACTACACGATGCTGCGCGAGGCCGGCATCGACGAACTGGCAACAGCGATCCACCGACGCCCTCAACCGCGGAAGGACCCGGTCATGCCGCACGTCAACATCAAGCACTTCCCGGTGCCGCTCAGCGCCGAACAGCAGTCGCGGCTCGTCACCGCTGTGACCGAGGCGATGACCCGGGCGTTCGGCTGCGACGAGGGCGCGGTGTCCATCGCGCTCGAGCCGGTCGAGGAGGAGGTCTGGCGGGACCGGGTCTACATCCCCGAGATCGTCAACCGGCGGGAGATCCTCGGCAAGGTGCCGACGTACAGCATGGACGCTCGCTGATGGCGGCCGTGGGTCCGCGTCCTCACGACGCCGTGCCGCTCGCCGTCAGCGCCGAGGTGACCGACGCGCTGCGGGACGGCCGGGGGGTGGTGGCACTGGAGTCCAACGTGATCACGCACGGGCTGCCCTACCCGGACAACGCGGCGACCGCTCACAAGGTGGAGGCGGCCGTCCGGGCCGGCGGCGCGGTACCGGCCACCGTCGCCGTGGCAGACGGTCGCATCGTCGTCGGGATGACCGACACCGACATCGAGCGGTTCGCTGCGACGCCCGGCATCCCGAAGGTCAGTAGCCGCGACCTGCCGGTCGTGCTGGCGCAGCGGCGGATGGGCGCGCTCACCGTCGCCTCCTCCGTGCTGGCGGCCGAGCTCGCGGGCATCTCGTTCTTCGCCTCGGCCGGCATCGGGGGGGTGCACCGTGGCGCCGAGCGGACCATGGACGTTTCGTCCGACCTCATCCAGTTCACCCGTTCCAAGGTTGCCGTGGTGTGTGCGGGGGCGAAGAAGATTCTGGACCTGGGTCTGACGCTGGAGTATCTGGAGACCCAGTGCGTGCCGGTGGTCTCGTACCGCTCCGCCGACTTCCCGGCCTTCTACTGCACCTCCAGCGGGTTCCGCAGCCCGATGCGGCTGGACGACGACGAGGTTGTCGCGCGGTCGATAGCGAACCATTGGGCGCTGGGCAACCACAGCTCCTTTCTGATCACCACGCCGGTCCGGCCCGAGGACGCAATCGACGGCGCGGAGGTCGACGTGGCCGTCGCCGTGGCGCTCGAGGCCGCGGACCGCGATGGCATCCGTGGCCAGGCGGTCACCAAGTACCTGATGCGGGCCGTCGACGCCGCCACAGCCGGCCGGTCGGCGGCGGCCAACATGGCGGTGCTGATCAGCACCGCCGAGATCGGTGGCCGGCTCGCCGCGGTCTATGCCGGCCGGCGGTGGGAGGTGCGCGGCTGATGGATGCCCGCAATCTCGTCCTGATCGCCGGGCGCAGCCACCCCGAGCTGGCCGAGGAGGTGGCCAAGTACCTGGACGTGGCCCTGACCCCGCAATCGGTGTACGACTTCGCGAACGGTGAGATCTTCGTCCGGTTCGAGGAGTCGGTGCGTGGCAGCGACGCGTTCGTCGTCCAGAGCCACTGTGCCCCGATCAACACATGGCTGATGGAGCAACTGATCATGGTGGACGCGCTCAAACGGGCCAGCGCCAAGCGGATCACCGCCATTCTGCCGTACTACCCGTACTCCCGGCAGGACAAGAAGCACCGCGGCCGCGAGCCGATCTCGGCCCGGCTGGTCGCCGACCTGTTCCGCACCGCGGGCGCGCACAGGATCATGACGGTCGACCTGCATACCGCTCAGATCCAGGGTTTCTTCGACGGCCCGGTGGACCACCTGTTCGCGCAGAGCCTGCTCGCCGAGTACATCGGTGAACGCTACAGCGCCTGCGACGTCACCGTGGTCTCGCCCGACTCGGGTCGCACCAAGCTGGCCGAGAAGTGGGCCGACCAGCTCGGCGCCCGGCCGATCGCGTTCATTCACAAGACCCGCGACCCACTGCGGCCCAACGAGGTGGTCGCCAAGCGGGTGGTGGGTGACGTGGCGGGCCGCACGTGCGTGGTGGTCGACGATCTCATCGATACCGGCGGCACCATCGCCAAGGCGGTCCGCCAGCTGCTCGACGAGGGCGCCGGTGACGTGGTCATCGCCGCTACCCACGGCGTCCTGTCCCGCCGGGCGGCCGAGCTGCTGGCCGATTGCGGTGTCCGCGAGGTCGTGATCACCAACACCCTACCCATTCCCGTGGAGAAGCGCTTTCCCGGGCTCACCGTGCTTTCCATCGCTCCGCTGCTGGCCCGTGCCGTCCATGAGGTCTTTCAGGTCGGATCGGTCACCGGCCTCTTCGACGGAGATGCCTGACCACCGTTTCCGGAATACCCAACCGAGAGGGGACACACCATGAGAACGGAACAACCGCATCGGCCGTTGATGTCGGAGGAGCGGCTCGAACAGATCCAAGACCTGCGCCGGACCTTGCTCGAGGGTGCCGGCGGCGCACCGGCGGGGGAAGAGACCGTCTCCTTCCATCACCTGACGCTCAAGGTACCCGCCGAGGTCATGACGCCCTGCCCGGTGTCACCGAAGTTCGGCTCGGCGATCGTGGCCGAGCTGCGCGACGGCGATCGGGTACTGGACATGGGAACCGGCAGTGGTTCGCTGGGCATCCTTGCCGCCGGCAAGGCGTCCCGGGTGCTCGCCGTCGACCTCAACCCGTACGCGGTCGGTACCGCCCGGGCCAACGCCGCACTCAACGGCGTGGCCGACCGGGTCGAGGTGCGCCGCAGCGACATCTTCAGCGCCGTCGATGGCACGTTCGACATGATCATCTTCAATCCGCCGTTCCAGTGGTTCCCCGCCCGTGACGTGGCGGACACCGCGGGCCAGGACGAGAACTACGCCGCCCTGCGCAGGTTCTTTGCGGAGGTGCGGCAGTACCTGACGGACGACGGGCGGGTGATGTTGTTCTTCAGCACCATGGGCGACGTGGATTTCGTCCTCGGCCTCATCGCCGAGGCGGGCTTCCGGCGCGAGGACGTGCTCCGGGCGACCAACGACGTCGCGGGCACCGAGGTCGAGTTCTTCGTCTACTGCCTCAGGTAGGTCGGCCGCCCGTGACGAGGGCCCTCCTCCCGGGACGGGGACCGGGAGGAGGGCCCTCTCTCGTCACCAGCAGGACACAGGGGGCGGGATCATCTGCTGGCGACCAGCTCCTCGCCGGACCGGGACTGCGTCGCCCGCCGGCGAGTGCTGAGCGTCATCACCAGGGACGCCGCGGTCAGCGCCACGCCGAACCAGACGGCACTCGCGATGCCGAAGTTGTCGGCGAACAGCCCGCCGAACAGCGCCCCGAGTGCGATGGACGTGTTGTAGCCCAGTGTGTTGATCGCCATGGCGGCCTCGAACTTGTCGGGGGCGGCGCCGAGCGTGAGATTGATCTGGCACAGGTTTGCGGCTCCGAAGGAGACGCCCCAGAGGACCACGGCCGCGATCAAACCCATCCGGGTGTGCCCGATGGTGAGCAGCAGCAGCATGGCTGCGACCAGCCCGGTGCAGGCGACGATGAAGCTGGCCCGGAGGTTGCGGGTCACGGTGTACCCGGCAATGAAGTTGCCGGCTGCGCCACCGACGCCGTAGACGACCAGCAGCACCGAGATGAACGCAGGCGTGACCGACGAGTTCTCCTCCGCGAAGGGCCGGATGAACGTGTACGCCCCGAAGTGGCCGAGCACGTACAGCGTCACGGCGATGACCACGAGCCGCAGCTGCAGATTCTTGAACGGCAGCGCGAAGACTTCCCGCGCCGGGACTGCGGTCTCCGACGGCAGTGACGGGATGACGAGGGCGACCGCAAGGAACACCACGGCGCTCAGGCCGGCCCAGATCACGAACGTGGTCCGCCAGTCCGTCAGGCTCTCCAGAAAGGTGCCCAGCGGCATGCCGGCCACCGCGGCGATCGAGATGCCGGACAGCGCGACCGCGGAGGCCCGGCTGGCAAGCCGGCCGGGCACTAGGCGCATCGCCATGCTGACGCCGATCGCCCAGAACACGCCGTTGGCGAAACCCATGACCAGCCGGGTGCCCAGAATCAGGGGGAAGTTCGGTGACAGGGCGGTGACGAGGTTGCCGACGGCCAGGACCGCCAGCAGCGCGGAGAGCAGGACCCGACGGTTGATGCGCCGGGTCCAGGCCACGAGGAACGGTACGCCGAGGCCGGCCGAGATGCCGTACAGAGTGACCATCAGCCCGGCGGTGCCCACGGAGACATCCAGGTTGGAGCTGACCGGGGTCAGCAGGCCCACGGGCATGAGCTCGGTGGTGACGAACGTGAACAGACTGGCGGTGATGACCGCGACTCCCAGCCACGACCGCGCGGGCGAAAGCGGGTGCTCGTCTTGAGTGACCATCTCTTCTCTCTTGTCGGGTGTGGTGCTGACGGGACTCTCACCGGGTGCCGGGCGTCGCCAGCTCGTCACGGCCGGGTACCGGCTTGCGGTGCGGCCGGGGCTGCGCGAGCAGGACGGCGCCGAGGATGACGACGATGCCGACCATCTGCAGGGCGGAGAGAGTCTGGTTCAGGAACACGTAGCCGAGGAGCGTGGCGACGATGGGGCTGCCCAGGGCGAGGAACGAGACCGCGAGCGCGGGCAGCCGCTCGATGCCGCGGAACCAGATCACGTAGCTGAGGATGGCACCGAGCGCGATGAGGTAGCCGAACCCGATGAGGTTCTCGCCGGTGAGGCTCGCCGGCAGTCCCTCCACGGTCAGCATGAAGGGCAGCACCACCAGGCCACCGGCGGTGAGCTGCCAGCCCGTGAAGGGCAGCAGCCCCACCCCTTCCGGGCGGCCCCAACGTTTGGTGAAGGTGATGCCGACCGCCATGCAGGCGGCCGCTCCCAGCGCGGCGGCGACTCCACCGAGATCCAGGTCCACCGATCCCCGGAACACCAGGAGGAAGACGCCGGCCGCGCCGAGCACGCACGCTGTCGCGTGGATCGGCTTGATCCGATCGCCGATCAGCAGGGCCGCCAGGATCAGGACGATCATCGGTTGCACGGCCATCACCATCGCCGCCACCCCGCCCGGCAGGCGGTAGGCCGCCACGAACAGGAGAAAGTTGAACGCCCCGATGTTCAAGGTGCCGAGCACCAGGGATCGCCACAGCCAGGTCGCGGTCGGGCGCTGCCGGGTGAAGGGCAGCAGGAGCAGGCCTGCGGGAAGCACCCGGACGGTGGTGGCGAGCAGGGGGCGATCGGGCGGTAGCAGCTCGGTCGTCACGAGGTAGGTGCTGCCCCAGATTGCCGGCGCCAGCGCCGTGACAGCCGCGGTCAGGAGTTGATTCATGACGGTCCCGGGCTCAGTCGAAGATCGCGTCGCGGTCGCGGGTGCGCTTGAGTTCGAAGAAACCGTCGGTGCCGGCGACGGCGAGGACGCCGTCCCACAGCCTTCCGGCGTCCTCGCCGCGGGGGACCGGGGTGATCACGGGGCCGAAGAACGCGATGAGCTTGCCGCCGGGGCCCGGCACGTGGAGCACAGGCGTGCCGACCTCACTGCCGACCGGATCCATGCCGGCGTGGTGGCTGGCTCGCAGCCGCTCGTCGTAGTCGGTGCTGCCTGCCGCGTCGGCAAGGTCGGCCGGCAGCCCGGCGTCGGCCAGCGCGGCGAGGATCATGTCGCCCTTCAGCCCGGCCTTGCGGTGGTGGATGCGGTCGCCCATCGCGTTGT
>CAKUMG010000325.1 GCA_934667465.1 uncultured Actinoplanes sp.
CCGAGCCGGAGCGGCCGCTGTCGCGGACGGGCGTGACCGCCTACTCCTACGTGTACGCGGGGGAGCTGACCGCCGACGTCGAGGTGCCGACGGTGACCGATGCCGTCGCCGAGGGGCCCGAGGTGGTCGCCCTGCAGTTCGGCCCCGAGCTGGGCGTGGCCGTCGGCACGGTGACCGACGGCGCGCGCCGGCCGACTCCGTAGCCGGCCGCGCGGACGGGCCGGGCACCACGCCCGGCCCGTCTGCACCACGGCCCGCCGTCAGGGCAGGGCTGCCACCGGTGCCGGCGTCGGGGCGGTCAAATGCCGCAGGTAGGCGGGGAGGGTGAAGAACTCCGGGCACACCCGCTCGGTCAGCAGCACCGACAGCAGCGTCCGGGCCTGCCCGTACCGCCGGGCCGAGTCCTCGTCCAGGGCGCCCGTCGAGGCCAGCACGTCCAGCTCCTCCCGCAGCATCCGGGTCACGAGGCCGGCCGTGACCGGGACGCCGTAGTCGGTGGGGGTGCCGCGGGCGATCCACTGCCACAGCTGGGCGCGGCAAATCTCGGCGGTGGCGGCGTCCTCCATGAGCCCGCCGAGCGCCACCGCCCCCTGGCCACCGAGCCAGGCCGCCACGTAGCGCAGGGCCACGCCGGCGTTGGTGCGCAGGTCGACCTCGCTGACGCGCACGGTGCCCGTACGGACGGCAAGCAGGTCGTCGGCGGTGACCGTGACGTCGTCGCGCTTGCGGACGATCTGGTGCGGTTCGAAGCCGAGCCACTGGTCGAAGACGTCGCGGCATGTTTCGACCAGGGCGGGGTGCGCCACCCAGCTGCCGTCGAAACCGTCGCCCACCTCGCGGCGCTTGTCCTGCCGGACCTGGTTGAGGGCGCGGCGGGCGGCGACCGGGTCGCGGCTGGGCACGACCGCTGCCATGCCGCCGATCGCGTGAGCGCCGCGGCGGTGACACGTCTTGACCAGCAATTCCGTGTACGCCCGGAGGAACGGCGCGGTCATCGTCAGCTCGGCACGCTCGGGGAGCACGACGTCCGGCCGGCTCTTGATCATGCTGAACAGGTAGTCCCAGCGGCCCGCGTTGAGGCCCGCCGAGTGCTCGCGGAGCTCCCACAGGATCTCGTCCATCTCGAACACCGCGGGCAGCGTTTCGATGAGCACCGTGGCCCGGATCGTGCCGCGCGGCAGGCCGAGCATCCGCTGCGCGCTGACGAACACGTCGTTCCACAGCCGCGCCTCGAGGTGGCTCTCGAGCTTGGGCAGATAGAAGTACGGCTGCCGCCGGCCGCTGTGGAACAGGTACATCCCGAAGTCGAACAGCGACGCCGACACCGCGCGCCCGCCGATCCGCACGTGGCACTCGGGCAGGTGCCAGCCGCGCGGGCGCACCATGATCGTCGGCAGGGTCGCGCCGACCGCGTACTCCCGGCCGTCCGGTGCCGTGAACCCCAGCGTCCCGTCCAGCGCGTCGCGCAGGTTCCGCTGCCCGCCGACGATGTTGTCCCAGGTCGGGGAGGTGGCGTCCTCGAAGTCGGCCATCCACACCCGCGCGCCCGCGTTGAGCGCGTTGACGGTCATCTTGCGCTCCGGCGGGCCGGTGATCTCCACCCTCCGGTCCAGCAGATCCTCCGGCGGCGGCGCGACGGTCCACGAGCTGTCCGCGCGGATGTGCTCGGTCGAGGCGAGGAAACCCCATTCGCCCGTACGGGTCATCCGGCGGCGCCGGCGGCGTTCGAGCACCTGGACGCGGCGAGCACCGAACTCGCGGTCCAGCGCGACGACGAAGTCGATCGCCTCGGGGGTCAGGATCCCGGCGCAGGCCGAGGGCGCGACGGTCACGGTCTCCATCAGAACTGCTCCGCCTCGGTCGAACCGCGCAGCGCGGTGGTCGACGCGGCCGGGTTCAGTGTGGTCGAAACGGCATCGAAGTAGCCGGTGCCCACCTCGGCCTGGTGCCGGGTCGCCGTGTACCCGTCCGCCTCGGACGCGAACTCGGCCTCCTGCAGCCGCACGTAGGCCGTCATCCCGTCGGCCGCATACCCGCGCGCCAGCTCGAACATCGAGTGGTTGAGCGCGTGGAAGCCGGCGAGCGTCACGAACTGGAACTTGTAGCCCATCGCGCCCAGCTCCTTCTGGAACCGCGCGATCGTGTCGTCGTCGAGGTTGCGCCGCCAGTTGAACGACGGCGAGCAGTTGTAGGCGAGCAGCTTGCCGGGATGCACCGCGTGCACGGCCTCGGCGAACGTGCGGGCGAACCCGAGGTCGGGCGTGCCCGTCTCGACCCAGAGAAGATCGGCATATTCCGCGTACGCGATCCCGCGCGCGATCGCGGCGTCGGGCCCGCTGCGCACGCGGTGGAACCCCTCCGCGGTCCGCTCGCCGGTCAGGAACCGCCGGTCCCGCTCGTCGGCGTCGGTCGTCAGCAGGTCGGCCGCGAGGGCGTCCGTGCGCGCGATGACGAGCGTCGGCACCCCGGCGACGTCGGCCGCCAGGCGCGCCGCGTTGAGCGTACGGATGTGGTGGCTCGTCGGAACCAGGACCTTGCCGCCCAGATGGCCGCACTTCTTCTCGCTGGCGAGCTGGTCCTCCCAGTGCACGCCCGCCGCCCCCGCGGCGATCATGGCCTTCATCAGCTCGAACGCGTTCAGCGGGCCACCGAACCCGGCCTCGGCGTCGGCGACTATCGGGGCGAACCAGTCCCGCTCGTGCCGCCCGGCCGCGGTGTCGATCTGGTCGGCGCGCAGCAGCGCGTTGTTGATCCGGCGCACGACGGCGGGGACCGAGTTCGCGGGATAGAGGCTCTGGTCCGGATAGGTGTGCCCGGACAGGTTGGCGTCGGCGGCGACCTGCCAGCCGGACAGGTAGATCGCCTTGAGCCCGGCCCGGACCTGTTGCACCGCCTGGTTGCCGGTGAGCGCGCCGAGCGCGTTGACGTAGTCGGTGTCGTGCAGCAGCTCCCAGAGCCGGCGGGCACCCCGCTCGGCCAGCGTGTGCCGCTCCTGCAGCGTGCCGCGTAGCCGCACGACGTCGGCCGCCGGGTAGTCGCGCCGCACGCCCAGCCACCGGGGATCGCCGGCCCAGACCCGGGTGAGGTCCGCCGCGGTACCGCCCCGGACATCGGTCAGCTGATCGCTCATCGTCCCGCCTCCGTCATCGTGTCGTTGACTCGCATCGTGTCGTTGACTTGCTGGGAAGAACTCCACAGTTGCCGATGGTGCGGCGGGGCCTGAAGCCGTTTGTGAACAGAAGAATCGACGTTCTTCTGTTAACGTCAAAACGCATGACGGCTTCCGAGGTCGATCTGGTGACGCTGGGGCAGCGGCTGCGCCACCTGCGCCGCGCGCGGAACATGACGCTCGGCCAGCTCGGTGCCGCCGTCGGCCGGGCCCCCTCGCAGCTGTCACTGATCGAGAACGGCAAGCGCGAGCCCAAACTCGGCGTGCTGCAGGCGATCGCGGGCGCGCTCGGCGTACCGCTGCAGGATCTGCTCCGCCCGGAGGCGCCGAGCCGGCGCGCCGGCCTCGAGATCGAGCTGGCCCATCTGCAGCAGGGCCCGGCCTATCGGGCGCTCGGCCTGCCCACGGTCCGGCCCGGGCGGCGGCTGCCGTCGGACGCGCTCGAGTCCCTGATCGGGCTGCACCGCGAGCTGACCCGGCTGCTGACCGAGCAGAGCGCCACCCCCGAGGTCGCCCGCCGCGCCAACCAGCAGCTCCGCGAGCAGATGCGCGAGCGCGACAACTACTTCGCCGACATCGAGGCCGCCGCCGCGCGGGTGCTGCGCTCGGTGCGGCACACCACCGGGCCGCTGTCGCAGCGTGGCATCCTCGACATCGCGGCGCAGCTCGGCTTCACCCTGCACTTCGTGCCCGACCTGCCCGGCTCCACCCGCTCGGTCACCGACCTGCGGCATCGCCGCGTCTATCTGCCCCAGGTCGCCAGCAACAAGGGCCACGACCCGCGCGCGGTGGTCCTGCAGACGCTCGGCCACTTCGTGCTCGGCCACCACGACCCGGAGGACTACGCCGACTTCCTGCGCCAGCGCGTCGAGGCGAACTACTTCGCGGCGGCGCTGCTGATGCCCGAGAAGTTCGCCGTCGACTTCCTGCGCGCCGCTCGCGCCGACCGGGCCCTGGCGATCGACGACCTGCGCGACGCGTTCGGCGTCTCCTACGAGACCGCGGCGCACCGCTTCACGAACCTGGCCACCCACCACTTCGGCATCCCGGTCCACTTCGTGCGCGTCCACGAGAGCGGCACGATCTACAAGGCCTACGAGAACGACAACGTACGCTTCCCGGCCGACGTCACCGGCGCCATCGAGGGCCAGCCGGCGTGCCGCCACTGGGCCTCCCGCACGGTCTTCCAGGCCAGCGACCCCTACTCGTCGTTCTACCAGTTCACGGACACCCCCGGCGGCACCTACTGGTGCACCGTCCACGTCGAGTCGACGCGCTCCGGCGAGTTCTCCGTGACGGTCGGCACCCCCTACGAACACGCCCGCTGGTTCCGCGGCGGTGACACCTCCCGCCGTACGCTGTCGCGCTGCCCCGACCCCGCCTGCTGCCGCCGCCCCCCACCGTCGCTGGTCCGCCAGTGGTCGGGCCAGGTCTGGCCGAGCGCCCGCGTCCACTCGCACCTGCTCGCCGCCCTGCCCCCGGGCACGTTCCCGGGCGTCGACGCCCAGGACGTCTACGAGTTCCTCGAGCGCCGCTCCCCGCCCTGACAATCCTCCGATCCGCCGGTTGGGTCCGGCTGCGGTCCGCCGGATACTGAGAGCGCCCGTCATCCGACGACCGGGCGGTGATCGCCATGGAGAAAGCCTGGCGGAGGGCCTTCGGGCTGATCGTCCTGTACGCCGCGCCGTTGCTCGCCCTCTGGCGTGGGCTCGCCGAGCGGAGCCCGGGCCTCGCCCTGCTCGTCGCGGTCGCCTGGCTGGCCGTACTGGCCATCGGGTGGCTCTTCTGGCGCATCGCGGCCGATTCGGTCACCAGCCATCTCGGCGAATGGGCCACCGCCTTCGACCACGCCGTGCGGCGCCGGCTCACCCGCTACGACCAGGTGTACGCGCAGTGGGTGATGGACTCCCGCCGGTTCCTGGACGCCAAGGGCCTGGCCACGGTCGGCATGTTCAGCCCCGAGATGGACGAGGTGTTCGTCGACGTCGGTCTCGCGGCGCGGGCGCCCCGGCAGGTGTCCTCCGGGCTCGTCGAGCCCGCGCCGGCGGACGCCGTCCAGCGCCTGTCGATCCAGGACTTCCTCGACGGCGAGGAACCCGTGGTGCTCGCCGTCCTCGGCGCTCCCGGCAGCGGCAAGACCACGTTGCTGAACTATGTCGCACGCGCCACGGCTCGTACCGCCAAGAACCGGCGCCGCGGTGTCCCCGTCATCCTCCAGCTCCGCGATCATGCCGCCGTCGTGGCCGCGGAGCCGGGCATCGCGCTCCCGGAGCTGATCCGCCGCGCACTGCCCGCCCTGACGGTCGCGGAACCGGCCGGGTGGTGGGACAACCTGCTGGCCCGCGGCAAGTGCGTCGTCCTGCTCGACGGCCTCGACGAGGTCGCGCACGCGGGTCACCGCCGCGACGTCGTCGCCTGGGTCAACGAGCAGATCGCGCTCCATCCGCGCAACGACTTCGTGGTGTCCTCGCGTCCGCACGGCTATCGCGACGCGTACGTGGCCTCGGCGACCACGCTGCAACTGCTGTCGTTCACCCCCGAACAGGTGCGGCACTTCCTGCACACGTGGTACCGCGCGGTCGAGCAGCGCGCGACCGGCGCGACCGGCCGTGACGTCGAGATGCTCGCCCGGGAGGCCGCCGACGACCTGCTCGACCGGCTGGCGGCGGCCCCGGCGCTCTACGAGTTGACGATCAACCCGCTGCTGCTGACGATGATCGCCAACGTGCACCGCTTCCGCCGGTCGCTGCCGAACAGCCGGGCCGACCTCTACGGCGAGGTGTGCGAGGTGATGCTGTGGCGGCGTCAGGAGGCCAAACGGCTCGACCTCAACCTGCCCGGCCTCTCCAAGCAGCGCATCCTCGCGTGGCTGGCGTACGAGATGATGCGCCGAGGCACCCGGGACATCGGCCGGCGGGCCCTGCTCGACGGGATCCGGCCCCGGCTGCACCGGATCTCCACGACGATCACCCCGGAGGACTTCGTCAGTGACGTGGGCTCCAACGGGCTGCTCGTCGAGCGCGAGCGGGACTCGTACGAGTTCGCCCATCTGACCTTCCAGGAATACCTCGCCGCCCGCTATCTCCAGGAGCACGGGCTGGAGAAGGAGCTGGTGGCGGCCGTGGACGACCCGTGGTGGCGGGAGACGACCCTGCTCTATCTGGCCGGGGCCGACGCCGACCCGATCGTCGAGGCGGCGTTGCGGTCCGGCACGTCCACGGCGGTGTCCCTCGCGTTCGAGTGTGCCGAGATCGGCGCCGAACTCGCCCCGGAACTGCGGCAACGGCTCGACGATGTGCTCCGCGAAGCCTTCCTCCCCGCCGCGGACCCGGAGAGCCGGGAGGGCGTGGCCGCGTTCCTGGCCCGTCGCCCGCCGGACTTCCCCGGCGCGGGCTGACCGCCGCGCATGAAAAGGGAATTCCCGTGATCATCATGGAACCGCTGCGCGGCGGACGTTTG
>CAKUMG010000326.1 GCA_934667465.1 uncultured Actinoplanes sp.
GTGTCCGTCCTCCACAAGAGACTCCACGTCCCGCGCCGCCCGGCGATCCCGGGCGGCGCGGCCGTTTCAGGACCAGCCGATCTCGCCCGCACGGTCCACGAACCGGCCCGAGCCGCGCCCCGGCCCTTCGGTGGCCAGCCCGACGATGGCGTCCGTGCCCTCGGTGACGGTCTGCGGGCCGCTGTAACCGTTGAACTCCGTCGCCGTGTAGCCGGGGTCGGCGGCGTTGATCCTGATGTCGGTCAGCGCCTTCGCGTACTGCGTGGTCAGCATGGTGAGCGCCGCCTTCGAGGCCGTGTACGCGGGATAGATGACCTTGGACTCGGGGCGGGCGGGGTCGTGCGTGGCGGCCAGCGAGCCCATGCCGCTGCTCACGTTGACGACGACCGGGTCGGCGGAGCGGCGCAGCAGGGGCAGGAAGGCCGTGGTGGTCCGGACCACGCCCGCGACGTTGACGTCGAGGACCGCCAGGACCTCGCCGCCGGTCAGGGCGGTCGGATCCCCGTACGGTCCGGGAATGCCGGCATTGTTGATCAGGACGTCGAGCACGCCCTCGTGCCGCTCGACGTCGGCCGCCGCGGCGGCGACCGAGGCGTCGTCGGTCACATCGATCCGGACGAAACGAGCGCCGAGCTCGGCGGCCGCCGCGGTCCCGCGCTCGCCGTCGCGGGCGCCGAGGACGACGGTGTGACCCTGCTCGATGAGGCGGCGGGCGGTCTCGTAGCCGAGGCCCTTGTTGGCGCCGGTGATGAAGGTGATCGTCATGCGGACCATGCAACGCCTGACGTGCCGGGGCTGCCAGAGAAAGCCAGTACCACCCTCGCCGCCGGCGCCCGGCGGACAATGGGCAGGTGACGACACTCGGCGCGACCATCAGGGCCTGGCGGGACCGGCTCACCCCGGCGGCGGTCGGGCTGCCGGCCGGGCACGCGCGCCGGGCGGCCGGGCTGCGCCGGGAGGAGCTCGCCGAGCTGGCCGGGGTGTCGGTCGACTACGTGGTCCGGCTGGAGCAGGGCCGGGCCACCACACCGTCGGCGCAGGTCGCCTCGGCGCTGGCCCGGGCGCTCCAGCTGACCTCTGCCGAACGCGACCACCTGTTCCGGCTCGCCCACCAGGCGCCACCGGCGGACGACCAGATCTCCGACCACATCCCGCCCGGCGTGCAGCGGATCGTGTCCCGGCTGGGCGACGCGGCCGCTGCCGTCTTCGCGGCGGACTGGCAGCTGCTCTGGTGGAACCGGCAGTGGGCGGCGCTGCTGGGTGACCCGTCGGTGGTGCCGCCGCGGCTGCGGAACTTCGCGCGCGACTCGTTCCCGGTCGCCTCGGACAGCACGCAGCGGCTGTCGCACTGGCCGGTGCTCACCCGGGACCAGCCGGCCACCCAGGCGGCCATCGTGTCCGACCTGCGCCGGGCGACGGGCCGGTTCCCGCGCGACCGCCGGCTGGCCATGCTCGTCCGCGAGCTGAGCGCGGGCAACGAGCGGTTCGCCGACCTGTGGGCGACCGGCACGGTCGGCTCGCACCGCGAGGATCGCAAGGTCATCGAGCATCCCGCGGTCGGACCGATCACCGTCGACTGCGACACGCTGACCGACGGCGACGCCGAGCTGAAGATCGTGATTCTCGGCGCCGTGCCCGGGTCGGCTGACGAGACCAAGCTGCGGCTCGCCACCGTGGCGGGGGTCTGACGGAGCCGGATGATCTGCGCACGGGTGACGAGTCGCGCGAATTGCGCGGATCATGCCTACGCTTGATCCGTGCCCCGATACGCCATCCCCCTGCGCATTGCCGCCGCCGCGGCGCTGGCCGTCACGCTCGCCGGCTGCGAGGTGTCCGTCGACGACACCTCCGCCCCGCCCAAGGATTCCTCGGGCCAGGGCGGCGGCAACGCGTCGTCCCAGCTCGAGGGGCTGACCGTGGCCAAGGCCGGCTCGATGAGCGGCTACAGCCGGTCGAAGTTCCCGCACTGGCGCGACACCGGCCCGAACTGCGACGTCCGCGACTCGGTGCTCGAGCGCGACGGCAGCAACGTCAAGCTGTCCGACTGCAACGTCGTCGCCGGCACGTGGATCAGCTTCTACGACGGCGACAAGCTCACCGACCCGTCCAAGGTCGACATCGACCACACCGTCCCGCTGGCCAACGCGTGGCGCTCCGGCGCGAACAAGTGGACCAACGACGAGCGCGGCGACTTCGCCAACGACCTCGAGCGGCCGCAGCTGCTGGCCGTCTCGGCGTCCTCCAATCGGTCGAAGGGTGACCAGGACCCCTCCACGTGGAAGCCGGAGCAGGAAAGCTCCTGGTGTGAGTACGCCGAGGACTGGATTGCCGTGAAGAGCCAGTGGAAATTGACGGTGACCACAGCCGAGAAGTCGGCGCTCGAAGACATGCTGCAGCAATGCTGAACTGACCGGGAGCACACCGATGACCGAGCCCACCCCGAGCACCGACCCGACCGCGACCACGCCCCCGCCGACTCCCGACACCGCCAGCGCGCCGGCTGCCGGCACCGCCACGACCGCCGACAGCCGGAGCACCGACATCACGGCGGGTCAGGGCGGGGTGATGACCGACGAGGAGGGCGTCGTCACCGGCGACCTGACGCTGCGGACGGAGCTCTCCGGAGGTGAGGTCACGGTGCGCGTCCAATACAAGGACGCGGAGGAGTGGTACGCGGTCACGGGCGCGAAGGCGACGCTCAAGGACCCTGCCGACCTCGACGCCGTACATTCCGTCGTGGTCGGGATCCTGAACCGCCCCGAGGGCTGAAAAAGGCGCACGGACACCGTCCGTGCGCCTTCCTCACAAGATCACGCCTTGCTGGCCGCCGGCGTGCGTCCCGCGACGGTCTCGCCGTCCTCGATCGGGAAGTGGCAGGCGGTCTGGTGCGAGACCGGGTCCTCGAGGCGGACCGTCAGCGTCGGCTCCTCGGTGGCGCAGATGTCCTGCGCCTTCCAGCAGCGGGTGCGGAAGCGGCAGCCCGACGGCGGGTTGATCGGGCTCGGCACGTCGCCCTGCAGCAGGACGCGGCTGCGCTGGGTCCGGTCGCGACGGCCGGGGTCCGGGACCGGCACGGCCGACAGCAGCGCCACCGTGTAGGGGTGCCGGGGGTTGGTGTAGAGGTCGTCGCGGTCGGCGATCTCCACCACCTTGCCGAGGTACATGACGGCGACCCGGTCCGAGATGTGCTTCACCACGGACAGGTCGTGCGCGATGAAGACGTACGTGATCCCGAGCTTCGTCTGCAGGTCGTCGAGGAGGTTCACGACCTGCGCCTGGATCGACACGTCGAGCGCGGAGACCGGCTCGTCGGCGACGATCAGCTTGGGCCGCAGGGCGAGCGTGCGGGCGATGCCGATGCGCTGCCGCTGACCGCCGGAGAACTCGTGCGGGTAGCGGTTGTAGTGCTCGGGGCTCAGGCCCACCAGCTCGAGGAGCTCCTGGACGGCCTTCTTGACGCCGTTCTCGGTGTGGACCTTCTGGATCCGGAACGGCGCGCCGACGATCGTGCCGACCGTGTGCCGCGGGTTCAGCGACGAGAACGGGTCCTGGAAGATCATCTGCATGTCCCGCCGGAGCGGGCGCAGCTTGCCCTGGCTCCAGTGGGCGATGTCCTTGCCCTCGAACTGGACCTCGCCGCCGGTCGGTTCGATCAGCCGGGTCAGCAGCCGGCCGGTGGTCGACTTGCCGCAGCCGGACTCGCCGACCAGGCCGAGGGTCTCGCCCTTGTAGACGTCGAACGAGACGCCGTCGACCGCACGGACGGCACCGACCTGGCGGCGCAGGAGCCCCTTGGTGATCGGGAAGTGCTTCTCCAGACCCCGTACGGACAGCAGCGGCTCGCCCTTGACCGCGCGCTCCTGCCGGTGGATCTCCTCCGGCACCGGGTCGTTCAGGTGTTCGGGCCCGTCGCTCACTGCGCCTCCAACTTCGGCTTCACTTCTTCCAGCCAGATCCGCTGCCGCTCCTCGGTGGGCAGGTGGCAACGGACCAGGTGGTTGCTGCCGCCGGCCCGCTCCAGATCCGGCGCAACCGTCGTGCCCAGCCCGCCCGTACGCGGTTCGTACGCGCAGCGCGGGTTGAAGGCGCAGCCGGTGGGCAGGTTGATCAGCGACGGCGGCAGCCCCGGGATGGGCACCAGCCGGTCCATCTGCGGACGGTCGATGCGCGGCATCGAGCCGAGCAGACCCCAGGTGTACGGGTGTTCCGGGCGCTCGAAGATCGTCTGCGCGCTGCCGTACTCGATGCACTTGCCGCCGTACATGACCAGCACGTCGTCGGCGAGCTCCGCCACGACGCCCAGGTCGTGGGTGATCACGATCAGCGCGGAGTTGAACTCCTCCTGCAGGTCGTGCATGAGGTCCAGGATCTGCGCCTGCACCGTCACGTCGAGCGCCGTGGTGGGCTCGTCGGCGATCAGCAGCTGCGGGTCGTTGACCAGCGCCATCGCGATCATCGCGCGCTGGCGCATGCCGCCGGAGAACTGGTGCGGGTAGTCGTCCACCCGGCGGTCCGGCTGCGGGATGCCGACCCGGCCCAGCATGTCGATCGCGTGCTTGCGGGCGACCTGCTTGGACACCCGGTGGTGCACCCGGTAGGCCTCCATGATCTGGTGGCCGATCGTGTAATACGGGTGCATCGACGACAGCGGGTCCTGGAAGATCATCGCCATCTTGTTGCCGCGCAGCCCGCGCACCTGCTCCGGCGAGGCGTCGACGATCTCCGTGCCGTCCAGCCAGATCTCGCCGCTGACCTCGGCGTTGCGCTTGTTGTAGATGCCCAGGATGCCGAGGCTGGTGACGGACTTGCCCGAGCCGGACTCGCCCACGATGCCCAGCGTCTTGCCGCGCTCGACGCCGAACGACACGTCGTTGACGCTCTGCACCAGGCCGTCGTCGGTCTTGAAACCGACCTTGAGGTTCTTGACCTCGAGGAAATTCTCGGGCATCAGCTGATCCTCACCCGCGGGTCGACGACCGCATAGAGCAGGTCCACGATCAGGTTGGCGACGACGACGAAGAGCGCCGCCATCATGGTCACCCCGAGCACCTTCGGGAGGTCGTTGTTGGTGATCGCGTCGACGGCGAACTTGCCGAGGCCCGGCAGGGAGAAGACCTGCTCGGTCAGCACCGCGCCGCCGAGCAGCAGGCCGAAGTCGAGACCGAAGACGGTCAGCAGCGGCGTCAGCGCGGAGCGCAGGCCGTGCTTGACGTTGACGTCCCGTTCGCGCAGGCCCTTCGCACGCGCCGTACGGATGTAGTCCTCGCTCATCGTCTCCAGCATGCCGGCGCGGGTGAGCCGGGCATATTGGGCGGAGAACTGGAAGGCGAGCACGATCCACGGCAGCAGCAGGCTGTAGAACCACGCGCCGGGGTTCTCGAGGAACGGCGTGTAGGAGCCGCCGGGGGCGGTCCAGCCGAGCGTGTAGCTGAAGAGCAGCAGGCCGATGAGGCCGGTGAAGAAGATCGGCAGCGAGACGCCGGCGAGCGAGACGGTCATCGCGGCGCGGTCGAGGAAGGACCCCCGGCGCAGCGCGGACAGGACACCGGTCGAGACGCCGAAGAACGCCCAGAGCAGGGCCGCGCCGATGGCCAGCGACAGCGTCACCGGGAGGCGGTCGAGCAGGTCGGGCCAGACCGGCTGCTGGGTGATGAAGGAGTACCCGAAGCACGGAGCGGGGCAGCTCTGCACGCCGCTGCCGTAGTTGTACTCGGCGCCCACGAAGATCGCCTTGACCCAGCGGCCGTACTGCACCCAGACCGGGTCGTAGAAGCCGAGCCGATCGGCGATGAGCTGGACGGTCTCGGGCGTCGCCGCCCGGCCGACGTACCGGGTTGCGAGCGTCTCCGGGGTCGCGCCGACCAGGCGCGGTACCAGATAGAAGATCGCGAAGACTGCGGCGCTGACGATGAAGAGCAGCGCGAAGGCCGCGAACAGCCGCCTGATGATGTATGTGATCACGAAGCCCGGCGTCGGCGGCCGGCCCGGGTCGCCCCGGACCGGCCGCCTGCTGCCTTCACCTGCCCAATCGATCTAGCAGTTCAGAGGGGGTGGTGGTTACGCGACGCCGAGCGCCGAGTAGTCGTACATGTTGTAGGCCTCGGTGACGAACACGTTCGTCAGGTTCTTCGGCCGGACGAGCAGCGACTTGGCGACGATGCCCGGGATGATGTAGGCGCCGTCCATGACCGCCTGGTCGATCTGCGACCAGTAGGCCTCACGCTTGGTGGTGTCGGGCTCCGCGAACGCCTGGTCGAGCAGCGCGTCGATCTTCGGGTCCCGGACGCTGACGTTGGACGAGCCACCGGCCTCGCGGATGACCCGGCTGTCGACGACCTGCGAGAGGAAGCCGAAGCCGTCGTTCCAGTCGGCACCCCAGCCGTTGAGGATCAGGCCGAGCTTGTTGTCCTTCGCGTAGCCCGGGTTGCCGGCGTACTGCGAGAAGTAGTCACCCTGCGGGAACGGCTTGAGGGTCAGCTTGATGCCGACCTTGGCCAGCGCCTGCTGCATCGACTCAGCGGTGGCCTTCTCCTTCGGCCGCTCCGCGCGGTACGCGATGTTGGTCTCGAAGCCGTTCGGCTGACCACAGGCCGCGAGGGCCTCCTTGGCCTTGGCCTCGTC
>CAKUMG010000327.1 GCA_934667465.1 uncultured Actinoplanes sp.
GATCCTGCCGGACTTCACGTCGATCCGGGACCGGCTCGACGATGTGCAGGCCATCGTGCTGACCCACGGGCACGAGGACCACATCGGCGCCGTGCCCTACCTGCTGGCGCACAAGCCGGACATCCCGCTGGTGGGGTCCGAGTTCACGCTGGCGCTGGTGGAGGCGAAGCTGGCCGAGCGCCGCCTCGACCCGTACACGCTGACGGTCAAGGAGGGGCAGCGCGAGCGGCTGGGCCCCTTCGAGTGCGAGTTCTTCGCCGTGAACCACTCGATCCCGGACGCGCTGGCCGTCGCCGTGCGCACCCCCGCGGGCCTGGTGCTGCACACCGGCGACTTCAAGATGGACCAGGTGCCGCTCGACGGCCGGATCACCGACCTGGCCGGCTTCGCGCGGCTCGGGATGGAGGGCGTCGACCTGCTGCTCTCCGACTCGACGAACGCCGAGGTGCCCGGCTTCGTGACCCCGGAGCGCGACATCGGCCCGGTGCTCAGCGCGATCTTCGGCAAGGCCAAGGGCCGGATCATCGTGGCCAGCTTCGCCTCGCACGTGCACCGGGTGCAGCAGGTCTTCGACGCGGCCTACGAATACGAGCGCAAGGTCGCCCTGATCGGCCGCTCGATGGTCCGCAACATGGGCATCGCCCGCGACCTGGGCCTGCTCAACATCCCGGACGGCCTGCTGGTGAGCCTCGACGAGGCGACCCACCTGCCCCCGGACGAGATCGTCTTCATGTCGACCGGGTCGCAGGGCGAGCCGATGAGCGCGCTCGGCCGCATGTCGACGGGCGACCACCGGCACATCACCATCGAGCCCGGCGACACCGTCGTGCTGGCCAGCTCGCTGGTGCCGGGCAACGAGACCAGCGTCTACCGGGTGATCAACCAGCTGGCCCGGGCCGGCGCCACGGTGATCCACAAGGACACGGCGAAGGTGCACGTCTCCGGGCACGCGCCCGCGGGCGAGCTGCTCTACCTGCTCAACGTCGTGCGCCCGAGCAACCTCATGCCCGTGCACGGCGAGTGGCGGCACCTGCGCGCCCACGCCCGGCTCGGCATCGAGTCCGGCGTCGCGCCGGACCGGGTCGTGCTCTGCGAGGACGGCGACGTCGTGGACCTGGTGGAGGGGCACGCCCGGCACGTGGGGCGGGTCCCTAACCGCTATGTGTACGTGGACGGCCTGGCCGTGGGCGACGTCAGCGAGTCCCTGCTGACCGAGCGGCGCATCCTCGGCGACGGCGGCTTCATCTCCGCCACCGTGGTGATCGACTCGGTCACCGGCAAGGTCGTCGGGGAGCCGAGCGTGATGGCGAAGGGCTTCTCGGAGGACCCGGCGGCATTCAACCCGGTGATTCCGTTGCTGACCGCCGCGCTGCACCGCTCGGCCGAGGAAGGCATCACGGACACGCACCAGTTGCAGCAGGTCGTACGGCGTACGGTGGGCCGCTGGGTCAACGACGCCTACCGCCGCCGACCCATGATCGTGCCCACGGTCGTGGAGGTCTGACCGTTTTTTGAACTATCCGCCGCTCCGCCTCGTATCGATGAGCACGGTGCCGCCCCCACGGCGCCGGGATGCGAGGGGAGTAGCGAATGCAGCGCAGAACGGTCGTCGCGATCGCGGCGACGGTGGCGGCAGCGGGCGCGGCGGTGGCCTTCACCCTGCCGTCGATGGCGGGCACGAACTCGTCGCAGGGCGGCGGCGCCACGCCGCGGGCGACGGGTGCGGTCGCCCCGCAGCTGCTCGACGCGATGAAGCGCGACCTGGGCCTCGATGCCGGTGAGGCCACCGCCCGGATCCAGCGGGCGGCGTGGGCCAGCGGGGTGTCGGCCCAGCTCCGGGACCAGGTCGGCGCCGCGTACGGCGGAGCGTGGCTGGCCAAGGACGGCACGACGCTGAACATCGCGGTCACCGACGAGGGGCTCGCCGAGACCGTGCGCGCGACCGGCGCCGTACCGAAGCTCGTCGAGCGCAGTGTCGCCCAGCTGGACCAGGCCAAGCGGGCCCTCGACGAGAGCGCGGGCCGCTCGGACCGCAAGCTGCCCGGCTGGTACGTCGACGTGGCCGCCAACAAGGTCGTCCTGCAGGCGCTGCCCGGCGACGCGGACCGCGCGTGGGACCTGGCCGAGGACGCCGGCCTGCGCAAGTCGGCGGTGGACGTGGTGACCGTCAAGTCGGCGCCGCGCACGTTCGCGGACGTGGTGGGCGCACAGCCGTACTTCGTCAACGTCGGCGGCGGCCAGGCCCGCTGCTCGATCGGCTTCGCGGTCGAGGGCGGCTTCGTGACCGCCGGTCACTGCGGCGCCGAGGGCACCGCGACCACCGACTTCGAGAACCTCGACCAGGGTGTCGTCGCCGCGTCGGTCTTCCCCGGCAACGCCGACATGGGCTTCGTCGAGACGAACACGGGCGTCGGCCTGCAGTCGATCGTGGACGACTTCGACGGCAACGCGCTCCCGGTCGGCGGCAGCACCGAGTCCCCGGTCGGTGCGGCCGTGTGCCGCTCCGGGTCCACCACGGGCACGTTCTGCGGCACGATCCTCGCCAAGAACCAGACGGTGAACTACCCGGAGGGCGCGGTCACGGGCCTGACCCGTACGGATGTCTGTGCCGAGGGTGGCGACTCGGGCGGGCCGTGGCTGTCGGGCGACCAGGCGCAGGGCGTGACCTCCGGCGGCTCCGGCAACTGCACCGTCGGCGGGGAGACGTTCTTCCAGCCGCTGACCGAGATCCTCGAGGAGAACAACCTCACGCTGCTCACCACCACCGGTGGCACAGCCGGCGCGGCGAGCGAGGACCCCCCGGCGGCCGAGCCGGCCGAGCCCCCGCTCGACGAGGAGCAGGAGCAGGGCGGCCACCAGCGTCGCGGCCACCGCTGGCACGGCTAGTCCGCAAAATCTCGCTGCTCCCGCCGGTCATCCTCCGTCCGGCGGGAGCAGCGCTGTATCCCGTACCGTTGAGAAGTGGGTTATCGGCTGGTGATCTGGCTCGCAGTGGGCGCCCACTTCGCGTTCCTGGCCTTCGGCATCTTCGGCGGCTTCCTCGCCTGGCGCTGGCCGCGGCTGCTCGTGCTGCAGGTGGTCGCCGCCGGGTGGCTGCTGGTGATCGTGCTCTTCGGGCTCTACTGCCCGCTCACCTGGCTGGAGGACCGGGCCCGGGAGGGCCTCGGCAAGGCACCGCTGGAGGGCGGCTTCCTCGACAACCACGTGGCGGGCGTCTTCTACCCGCACGGGTACGAGTGGGTGGCGCAGATCGTCGTCGCCGTCCTGATCATCACCTCGTGGGCCGGCCTCGTCATCAGACGACACCGCGCCCGCGTCACTCCTGCTTGAGGTTGCCGACCGCCTCGGCGAGCTCCACCCCGGTGGCGACGCCGCAGATCAGCACCTGGTCGAGCTGCTCCGCGGTGACGCCGTGCTCCAGGTCCGTGACGACCTCGCCGATCACCTGCACGCTGCCGTCGTCGTTGGTGTGCACGTAGGCCTTGGGGTGCAGCCGGTCGTGGTTCCAGGCGTTGCAGAAGGCGTAGAGCCGCGGCACGTCGTCCATGGCGAACGGGATGCGGGGCAGCACCCGGACCTGGAAGATCTCCTCGCGCGCGCCGACCCGGAAGAAGTAGATCAGGCAGCTCTCCCAGTTGCCGCCGATGTCCCCGTCGTCGTCGACGAAGTACGCGAACTCGCGGGCCTGCAGGACGGACACGATCAGATCGCGGGTCAGCGGTTGCAGGATGGCGGACATGGCCATGATCGTAGTCACTCAGAAAGCGGAACCGCCGCCCGGAGCGGCGCGCGTACTCGCGGGCACGGCGAGGTTACGGTAAAGGGCATGGCGGGCCGTACTCCTCCGGCGAGCCGGGGCCGGGCGCCGTCCAAGGGCGGTGCCACGACGGCGCGTACCCGGCAACCCGCACCGCGCAAAGCCGCGGCTACTCCTCGTAAGTCCACCGCTGCTCCGCGTGCTCGCACGCGCGCCAAGAGCGCGACCCGGGCCCGGCCAAGCATGGGCTCGGCCGTCGCCACGGGTCTGGGCCGCGGCGCCGGCATGCTCTGGATGAGCGTGGCCGGCAGCGTCGGCTGGGTGGCCCGCGGCGTCGGGACGAGCGCCCGCGAGATGGATCCCGAGCACCGCCGCGACGGTGCCGGCCTCTTCATGCTCGGCCTCTCGATCCTGATCGGGGTCGCGGTGTGGGCCGGTTCGGCCGGCCCGGTCGGCGTCTGGCTCGCCGACGCCCTGCACCTCTTCCTCGGCAGCCTGGCCGTGATGCTGCCGCTGCTCTTCCTCTACGGCGCGGTCCGGTTGATGCGCAAGCCGGCCGACCCGGAGCACCGCGGCCGCTCGCTGGTCGGCTGGGGCGCCCTGGTCATCGCGACGTCCTCGCTGCTGCACATCGCGCAGCAGCCCACCAACAACATCGGGCTGGACAGCGCCGGTGGCCTGCTCGGCTACGGCATCGGGGCGCTGCTCGTCCGGGCCGTGACGGCCTGGGTCGCCGTGCCCCTGCTGGTCCTGCTCTTCGTCTTCGGGCTGCTGGTCATCACCGCGACGCCGATCAACAAGATCCCCGAGCGGCTCGCTCTGCTGGTCGACGTGCTGTCCGGGCGCACCCGGCTCTCGGGCACCCTGGCGCCCGACCCGGCCCTGCCCGACCTCGACGAGCCCGTCGCGGAGGAGCCCAAGAAGCGCCGGCCCGCCCGCCGCCGCCAGGGCTCGCTCGCCGACATCGGCCTGGCGCCCGAGGAGGAGCAGCCCTCGCCGCCCGCCGAGGACGAGATCCTGCACGACACGATCCCGTTGCGGCCCGCGAAGCTGCCCGGCGCGCGCAAGACCGCGCCGCCGCCCGAGCACTCCCCGGCGCCGATCCTGGCGGAGCAGCTGGAGATCAAGCCCGTGCCCGGCGAATATCGCCCGGCGCCGTCGGCCCTGCTCGGCCAGGGTTCCGCCCCGAAGAGCCGCAGCCGCGCCAACGACGAGATCATGGCCGCGCTGACCGGGGTCTTCGAGCAGTTCAACGTCGACGCCCAGGTAACCGGGTTCACCCGCGGCCCGACGGTCACCCGCTACGAGGTCGAGGTCGGCCCCGGCGTCAAGGTCGAGCGAATTACGCAGCTGTCGCGCAATATCGCGTACGCGGTCAAATCGCCCGACGTTCGCATCTTGTCCCCGATCCCGGGCAAGAGCGCGGTCGGCGTCGAGATCCCGAACACCGACCCGGAGAACGTCTCGCTCGGCGACGTGCTGCGCTCGCGCGCCGCGACCAGCGACCAGCACCCGATGCTCGTCGCGCTCGGCAAGGACATCGAGGGCGGCTTCGTCGTCGCGAACCTCGCGAAGATGCCGCACATCCTGATCGCGGGCGCCACCGGCGCGGGCAAGTCGTCGTGCCTCAACTCGCTTCTCGTGTCGCTGCTCACCCGGGCGACGCCCGACGAGGTGCGGCTGCTGCTCGTCGACCCGAAGCGCGTGGAGATGACCGCGTACGAGGGGATCCCGCACCTCGTCACGCCGATCGTGACCAACCCCAAGAAGGCCGCGGACGCGCTCGAATGGGTCGTGCGCGAGATGGACATGCGCTACGACGACCTCGCCGCCAACGGGGTCCGGCACATCGACGACTTCAACCGCAAGGTCCGCAGCGGCGAGATCGTCGCGCCGCCCGGCGTCGACCGGGTCATGAAGCCGTACCCGTACCTGCTGGTGATCGTCGACGAGCTGGCCGACCTGATGATGGTCGCCCCGCGCGACGTCGAGGACTCGGTGGTACGCATCACCCAGCTCGCCCGCGCCGCCGGCATCCACCTGGTGCTCGCCACCCAGCGGCCCAGCGTCGACGTCGTCACCGGCCTGATCAAGGCGAACGTCCCGTCCCGGCTGGCGTTCGCGACGAGCTCGCTCGCCGACTCGCGGGTCATCCTCGACCAGCCCGGCGCGGAGAAGCTGCTCGGCCGCGGCGACGGGCTCTTCCTGCCGATGGGCGCGTCCAAGCCGACCCGCATCCAGGGCGCGTGGGTCGACGAGGACGAGATCGGCCAGGTCGTCAAGTTCTGCAAGGACCAGCGCGAGCCCGAGTTCCGCGAGGACGTCACGGCGCCGGCCGGCGGCCAGAAGAAGGAGATCGACGAGGAGATCGGCGACGACCTGGAGGTGCTGATCCAGGCGATCGACCTGGTCGTCACGTCGCAGTTCGGGTCGACGTCGATGCTGCAGCGCAAGCTGCGGGTCGGCTTCGCCAAGGCCGGGCGCCTGATGGACCTGATGGAGACGCGCGGGATCGTCGGCCCGTCGGAGGGGTCGAAGGCGCGCGAGGTGCTGGTCAAGCCGGACGAGCTCGAAGAGACGCTGGCGACACTCAAGGTCGACTAGTCGCCTTCCGGGCGGCCCCCGGGAGGCATACCGCCCGTATGGACGACGGCCGTCCCTCGGACGCCCGGTAACCTTGGCGGGTGTCCGTGACTCCAGCCCCCCGCCGTGTTGCCCTGCTCACCCTCGGCTGTGCCCGTAACGAGGTCGATTCCGAGGAGCTGGCCGCGCGGCTCGACGCCGGCGGCTGGGAGGTCAGCACCGACGCCGAGGGTGCCGACGTGGTCGTCGTCAACACCTGCGGCTTC
>CAKUMG010000328.1 GCA_934667465.1 uncultured Actinoplanes sp.
TTTCTCCGGCGGCGTGTACGTCGGAGAAAATACCGCTCAGTCCGCCAGTGTGCGGAGCGCCCGCCGGAGGCGGGCGTCGGTCGAGTCGCCGGGTGGCTCAGCCGGTGCCGGAGGGTGCGGTGTTGCAGGCGGATTTCGTCGGTGTGGCGGTCGGTGCCTGGGGCTGCGGTCGATCAGCCCTCGGGCCTGGGCGACAGCGCTCTGCAGCTCGTGGACCCCGCTTCACCGCCGGTCTGCGGTGCCCGCGGCGGCGGCCTCCGCGGTGGGCCGGGGTCGAACGGCAGCGTGACCGGGCTCCTCGGCATGGGCGCGGTGACACGTGCGTCCGGCCGGCGTGGACGGGGACGCTCAGCGGAGGCGGCGGACGAAGGCGTCGGGTTCGTTGTTGGTGTCGCCGGGGACCAGGTCGCTCGCGGCGGAGGTGAAGGCGGCGCGGCGGCCGTCGGCGCTGAGGGTGGTGCCGTAGGAGTGGCCGTTGACGGCGCGGCCGTCGGGGGTCACCGGGATGCGGGTGGTGGTGGCCCTGCGGCGGTCGCGGACGTAGGCGTCGAAGACGGGCGGGTCGGCGGTGCCCGGGGTGACGGCGTCGGCGGCGGTGTGGAAGGTGACGTAGCGGCCGTCGGCGCTGAGGCTGACGCCGGAGGCCTCCCGGTTGAGGGGCGCGCCGGTGGTGGTAAGGCTGACGCGTTCGGTGGTGTGGGCGACCATGTCGCGGACGTAGATGCCGGGGTCGGTGCCGGGGCTGCCCGCGACCAGGTTGGGGGCCCAGGAGCGGAAGCCGACGTAGCGGCCGCCGGCGCTGATGGCCACCTCGTCGCTGCGCTGGGCGGCCTGGGCGCCGGCGGTCGAGATGCTGAGGCGGCCGGTGCGGCCGAGGCGGCGGTCGCGGACGAAGACGTCGGTGGCCTCGTTGGTGTCGCCGGGGACGAGGTTGGTGGCCGGGGACAGGAAGGCGACGTAGCGGCCGTCGGCGCTGATGGCGGCCTGGCGGCCCGCGATGCCGCGCTGGTTGCCCTGCTTGCCCGCGGTGGAGACGTCGACGCGGGTCGTGGTGCCGCGTTTCAGGTCGCGGACGAAGAAGTCCTCGCCCTGGTTGGTGTCGCCGGGGACCAGGTTGGTGGCGGCGGACCAGAAGACGACGTACCGGCCGTCGCCGCTGAGGGCGCCGGGCCCGATGCCGCTGGCGCCGTTGGCCTGGCCGCCGGCGGCGGGCACGCTGACGCGCGTGGTGGGGCCGGCCGTGCGGTCGCGGACGAACACGTCGGGCGCCCCGTTGGTGTCGCCGGGGACCACGTCGGGCGCGGCGGTGCTGAAGGCGGCGTACCGGCCGGTGCGGCTGATCGCGACGTTCTCGATGCCGAGGTACGACTGGCGCTCGCCGCCGGGCACGTTCACGCGCTCGACCCGGCCGGTGCGCAGGTCCCGTACGAAGGCGTCGGGGTTGTCGTTGACGTCCCCGGCGACCAGCGTCGTCGCGAACGAGATGAAGGCGACGTGGTGGCCGTCGCCGCTGATCACGGCCGAGGTCGAGATCCGGTCGGCCTGCGCGCCCGCGCGGGAGACACTCACCCGCTGGATGCCGGTGCCGGCGGCGCGGGCCGGCGGGGCGTGACCCGCCGCCAGCAGGAGGATCACCGAGGCTGCGAGGACCCGTCGCATGGCAACCAACCTACCACCCAAAAGGAGCAAATCGGTCATCTCCAGCTGCGTCGCGCCGCCGCGCTGACGAGGTCGACGGCGAGGGACAGCGCGAGCAGCAGCAGGACGACACAGAGCACACCTTGGTAGTCGAAGGCCGCCCGCTGTTCCTCCACCAGCCGGCCGAGACCGCCGGCACCGACCACCCCGACCACCACGGACTCCCGGATGGTGATCTCCCACCGGTACAGGGAGTAGGCGGCGAAGCGGTTCGCCGCCAGGGGCACGACGCCGTAGCAGAAGGCGGCCACGGGTCCGGCGCCGGCGGCCCGGAGGATCGCCGCGGGCCGGCGGTCCAGGTCCTCGACCACCTCGGCGAACAGGCGCCCGAGCACGCCGGCGTTGTACACCCCGAGGGCGACCGCCCCTGGCAACGGCCCGGGGAAGAGCACGAAGAGCAGCACCAGCGCCCACACCGGCGGTGATACCGCCCGGACGGTGAGCAGGGTCAGCCGGGCGCCCGCACCGAGCAGGGCACGCACCGGTCCGTGGGCGGGGTCGCGGGCGGCCACGAAGGCGGTCAGCACGCCGAGCGCGCTGCCGAGGGCAACGGCCAGCAGCGACATCCGCAGGGTGGCGACCGCGCCGGAGAGCAGGTCGGGCCAGGGCACGGGAGGCACCGGCGGCACGGACTGCGCGGCCAGGTCGGCGAGCAGCGTCCAGGTCCGGTCGTCGAACAGCCGTCCCAGGTCGGGACCGAGGTGGACGATGGACGCCATCGTCAGCGCACCGCCGAGCAGCAGGGAGGCCCGCCACCGGCCGGCGGGCGCGCCCGCGCGCAGCACCGCACCCCACCTGTCGGCGACCGCGCCGATGATCACCAGGGCGTAGATCAGGGTCCACATCTGCTCGTAGCGCAGGGCATGGAAGCTCAGCGACAGCTCGAAGCCCAGGCCACCCGCGCCGATCATCCCGAGGATGACGGCGGACCGGACCGCGCAGTCGAACCGGTAGAACCCGTACGACATCAGCTGCCGCCAGTTGCGCGGCAGGACCGCGTACGCCACGGCGGTGAGCCGGCCCGCCCCGGCGTCGATCAGCACCCGGTGCGGCGCGCCGGCGGTCTCGTCGATGATGTCGGCGTACACCTTCGCCGTGATCGCCCCGAACGGGATCGCGATGGCCAGCACCCCGACCAGCGGGTCGCGGCCGAGCACGCTGACCAGGAACAGGCCCCACACGGCCTCGTGGATGCCCCGCGGGACGCCGAGACCGACCCGGCCGCTGAGCCAGGCCGCGCGCCGCCGGAGGCGGATCACCCGGCCGGACGTCGGCCGGGCCGACCACCACAACTCGCTGATCAGGACCCCGCCGACGAGGCCGGCGACGACCGCCAGCACGGTTCCGAGCAGGGCGAACGCGACGGTGGTCAGAGCCGCGTCGGCGGTGCTGACGAGGTACGCCGGTGACAGGTCCGGGTGCGCGGCGGCGGCCCAGAAGGCGCGCATCGAGGGCCAGCCGTACGCGTTGACGACCGGCTCGCGGCCGATCCCGGTGGACCACCCGGACCACAGCACGAGCACCGCCAGCCCGGCGGCCCACGCCCGCCCGGCCGGGAACCGCCGTGGCCAGAACCGCGAGGTCACTCCCCGGTCCGGTACAGGGCGGCGCCGTGCCGGTCGGTGACCTCGCCGGCGGGGAGGTCGAACACGACCCGCCCGCGTCGCAGACCGATCAGCCTGTCGCACCGCCGCCGGGCCAGGTCGAAGTCGTGCAGGCTGACGAGCAGCGCGCGCCGGTCGGCGACGACGCCGGTGATCAGTCCCAGCACCTCGTCGCTGCGCGCCGGGTCCAGGCTGGAGACCGGTTCGTCGGCCAGGATCAGGTCGGGTCGCTGCACCAGCAGCCGGGCCAGCGCCACCCGCTGCTGCTCCCCGCCGGAGAGCCGGTCCGTGCGCTCGTGGAGCTTGTCCTCGATGCCGAGCGCGGCCAGCGCGGCCCGGGCCGCCTCCACCTCCAGCGGGCGCAGCAGCGACAGCAGCGCGCGGGCCGTGCCGGCCCGCGTTGACGTTGTGCACGACCCGCAGCGGGCCGACGAGGTGCAGCTGCTGGTGCAGCGCGCCGATCCGCCGGCGCACCGCCCGCGCCTCTTGCTCGGGCAGGCCGTGGAGCCGCCGGCCCAGGATCGTGACGTCGCCGCCGGTCTGTGCCACGGAACCGTTGCAGAGGCGCAGCAGCGTGGTCTTGCCGGCGCCGCTCGGCCCGACCAGGGCCACCCGCTCGCCCTCGCCGATCGCGAGCGTGACGTCGGCGAGGGCGACGTGGGTGCCGTACCGCACGCCGGCCTGCCGCAGCGACACGACAGATGTCATCGGACCAGCTCGAGCGCCCGGCCGATCTCCTCGATCTGCCGGTAGTTGTCCGCTGTCGTCGGCACGAACGCCCGCGCACCGTACCCGTTCAGGATCTTCTTCTCCTCGGTGTCCGAGAGGGACAGCCCGAGGATGGCCGTCCGGATCCGTTCGGTGGACCCGGCGCCGAAGCGCTCGTCGGTGCCGGGGGCGGCCAGCCAGTGATAGTCGTGGTAGGCGGGCGTGGTGAAGACGGCTCGCACCCGGCCCGGATCCACGGTCCCGTCCGCCAGCCGCGCCTCCCACACCTGGATGTTGAGCGCCCCACCCTCGTAGGTTCCCGACTGCACGAGCTGGATGGTCTTGTCGTGCGAGCCGGAGTAGCCCGGCGGACCGGCGAAGCCGGAGGCCGGGGACACCCCGGCCTGGTCGAGGAAGTAGGCGGGCATCAGGCGCCCGGAGGTGGAGGTCTCGGCGCCGAAGGTGAACCGGCGGCCCGCGAACGCCGACAGCTGCGCCACGGAGCCGACCGCCCCGATCCCGGACGCGGTGCCGGCGATGAACACGCTGCGGAACGCGGCGTCGCTGTCGCGCTGTGCGATCAGCGTGCTGCCGGGGGCCTGCAGCCGGGCCTGTACGCCGGTCAGGCCGCCATAGAACACCAGGTCCAGATCGCCGGTGCGGAGCAGGTTCACCGAGGCCGCGTAGTCGGTCACCGGGACGTACTCGGCCTGCACCCCGAGCGCCCGGCTCAGATGGGCCGCCATGGCATTGTCGCGGGCGGCGAGCTTGTCGGCGTCCTGGTCGGGGATGGAACTGATCCGCAGCGTCGCCCGGGCGCCGTCGGCGTCGTCCGGCGTGCCGCCGCAGGCCGGGAGCGTGGCGACGAGCAGGGCGGCCAGGGCCGCGGCGAGCAGGCCTCGGGCAGACGACGGCATGCATCCTCCTGAGTGGAAGCGAACGGGACAACGCGCCCCGGCATGCCCCGCCCCGGCCGGTCCGACACCCGGCCGCGGCGGTCAATCGCGGTGGGCTCCGCTGGCCCGGTCCTGGTCGGCGCCGGCCGCGGTGCTGCGGGTGTCGCCGTGCCCCGCGTGCCAGTCGACGACCAGCAGGCAGGCGTCATCGGGCAGCTCGGGCCCGGCGACCTCGAGGACCAGGTCGCCGAGCACCCGGACGACCTCCCGGGGGTGCAGCTCCTTCAGGTGCAGCAGGCGGGTGGGCAGGTCCAGGGCGGCGGCGCCGCGTTCGAGCAGGCCGTCGGTGAGGACCACCAGCCGGTCGCCGGCTTGCAACGCGAGCTCACCGGCCTCGTAGGGCTGGGCGGGCCGGACCCCCAGCGGCCGGTTGATGGGCAGCAGGACGGGGTGCACGGCCCCGTCGCGGACGAGGAGCGGCGGGGGGTGCCCGGCGTTGACGGCGGTGAGGACCCCGGTGGTCAGGTCGAGCCGGCCGAGGAACCCGGTGACGAAGGGGGACTCGGCCGCGGCGTGGGCGACGACCGCGTCGTGGGCGGCCTGCGCCTGTTCGAGCAGGGTGCCGCCGCGGCGCCGGGAGTTGCGGAGGCCGCCGACACACAGCGTCGCGGTGAGCGCGCTGCTCACCCCGTGGCCGACCGCATCGGTGACGCTCAGGTGCAGCAGGTCCCGGGCCAGGCTGTAGTCGAACGTGTCACCGCCGATGCTCGCCGCCGGCTCGAGCCAGCCCGCCAGGGTGAACGAGTCGGCCTCGCAGGAGAACGACGGGGGCAGCAGCCGCCGCTGGATCTCTCCGGCGAGGGTGAACGGCGTGGTCCGCTGACCCCACTCGAACAGGTCGGTGTGCCGGCGGTTGGCGATCACCACGAACGCCAGCGTGTGCGCGGCGTGCGACACCCGTTGCACGATCTCGCCGGTCGGCGCCACCGGCAGGGCGATCTCGAGCAGCCCGATCGCCTCGCCACGCTGGGTGACCGGCGCCCGCACCACGTGCAGGCCGTCGCGCTCCTCGACGAGCACCCGCTGGCTGCGCAGGGCCTGCTCCTGCGGGCCACCGTCGAACGGCAGCACCTCCGCGACGTCCTCGTCCTGCCGGCGGCTGTCCGAAGGCTCGCCGTCCGGGACGTGGACCAGGCGCACCAGGGCGCGGCCGCTCAGGTCGGCCACGAGGAACGACACCCGCACCGCGTCCAGGGCCGCGGCCACGCTGCGGGTCACCGCGCCGACGGCATCGACCGGGGCGGCCTTCTCCACGGCGAGCAGCACCCCGGTCAGATCCAGGCCGCTCGGCTCGAAGTCGCTCACCGGACGCAGCATAAACGGAAACGGTGCCGGCATCGCGCCGAGGCACGAGGTTCCCGATCACGGGTGCCGCCGCCGGTCGTGCCCGAAAGGCTCCTCGGGGTTGAGGGACTTGAATGCGATCACTAGCGTGCCGGTGAGGATTGTTCAGGACGGCAGAGGCCGGAGACTGCGGCCTGCGGCTACCTGCGGTTCGAGGTAGGTCCTGAAAACCCTCATCGAGGACCGCCATTGCTCGACACGAGGAGTCAATCAGTGCGACGCGGTAGAAAAGCAGGCCTCCTGGCAGGCGTGGCCACCGCCCTGGTGGCCACGGGCATCGCCGTCTCCGGGTCG
>CAKUMG010000329.1 GCA_934667465.1 uncultured Actinoplanes sp.
GCCCTGGCCCTGGTCGACCTCGGCGACCTGCTCAACGCGGCCCGCCGCCGCCCGCAGGCCCGCCGCGTCCTGCGCGACGGCCTGGAACTGGCCCAGTCCTGCGGCTCCCCGGCCCTGTCCGCCCGCGCCGAACGCCTCGCCCGCGGCCGCACCTCCCCACCCCGCCAGGGGCCCCTGGGCTGACGCCGTGACCGACGAGGTGCTGAACCGGCTGATCGATGCGCTCGCGGCGCAGGTCGAAGCCACCGCAGGCCGCACCCTCGCCCCGGGCGCCGCCGTGGCGCTGGCCGACCTGACCCGGGACGAGTCCCGCCTGATCTTCGCCGCCGCGGGCCACGACGTCCACTACGGCACGGACAACCAGCGGACGGCCGACCTCATCCGGCTCATCACCGACGTGCAGCGCCCGGCGGCCGGCGCCTCCCTCCGCCCGGGCGACGAGGTGCACCTGGTCCAGGAGTTGCTGCCGCCCGAGGATCGCAGCGGCGTGCCCTGGGGGGACGGGGTCACCTATGTCGTCCGCTACGTCGGGGACGACGGAACGGTCGACGTGCAGCCGGAACTGACCGAGGACTACGTCATCGAAACGGTCCCGGTGGCGGCGATCCGCCCGAAGGCGCGCTGACCCCGGCCGGTTCGCCGGGCGCGCGGCGCGGGTAAGCGGTCCACTGTGTACGCGTCGACGATGTTCCTGAGCCTCGGCTGGTGCTCCGTCCTGCTGCTGATCGGGGGACTGCTGTTCGGCGACGTCAACGGTGTCGTCGTCACGCTGATGGCCGCGCTGATCGTGGCCGCCGGCACGTGGCTGGCCCTGCTGCGCAAGCGGCCGCCCGCCCGGTCGGTGCGGCGGAGCCGGGTGTTCGTCGCCCTGTCCGCGCTGGTCGTGGCGGGTCTCGGAGTGGCCCTGATCGCCGGGGCCGGCTTCGGTGAGGTGCCGCTGGTGGTGACGACCGGCACGGCGCTGGCGGCCGCGTTGCTCTGTGCCGGGCTCGCCTGCCACCCGCAGCGGCCGCGCGGGGAGGAAGTGCGCTGGTGGGTGACGTTCGCGCTGACCTCCGCCGGAGCGGCGGTCGTCATGGGCGATGGGACGCCCGTCGTGATGGGCTACCTCTTCGGGCTCATGACCCGGGTGCTGGGGCGCTACCTGCCCATGAAGTGACGCCGGGGACGGCAGGTCCGCCCGGATGGTCGCGGCAGAGCCGTGCCACGGCAGCCACCTCGCGGCGGAGAGCCGGGGCGCCTGCCGGCCCGGCACGTGGACGACCTCGGGCGCTACCGAGCCCGTACCAAATCATGATCCTGATCTCTCGGCGCCCATTGCACATGCTCGGCGAACGCGCGGTAGCGGTGCAGTGCGACGAACAACCAGCCGAGACTGAGCGCACCCAGCACGACGAACGTCCACACGCCCGAGAACGTGTCCCAGGCGGTGTGCATGGCGACCGCGCCGGCGAAGGTGGCGAGGAAGGCGAGCAGCTTCTTGCCCGTCGGGGTGGCGACCAGCGCCCACAGCGCGCCGCAGGTGAGGCCGGTCCAGGCGGTGTGACCGGCGGGTGCGGTCAGGCCGCGGACGAAGAGCGTCTCCTGCACCGCGCCGATGCTGCCCTGCGAGCTGAGCAGCGCCGAGAAGCCGTAGCCCATCGTCTCCAGCGCGGCGAAACCCATGCCGGAGGCGACGCCGATGACCAGCCCGTCCGACGGCAGCCGGCGGCCGTGCCGGGCGAGCAGCACGAACAGCAGGATCACCGGCACGATCAGCTTCGCGGCCTCCTCGATGACCGCGACGACCACCATGGGGAGGGCGCCGAGGTCGCGCAGCGCGTCGTACTCGAGCGTGCCGGCGACGACGACCCCGATCACGCCGCCGAAGAACGCGGCCACGACCAGCGCGGACGGCGGCACCTGCCAGCGCCCGGTGCGCCCCTGCGCGAACGTCAGGAACGCCAGCGGCACGACTGTCGCACCGAGCAGCAGCAGGGCCGGGACGAAGTTGGGGTTCTGCGTACGGACGAGGGTCCGCAGCACGACGACGTAGAGGATGAGGCCGACGGCGAGGACGCCGAGCCAGGCGAACCGGCGGATCAAATTCATGATAATCAACGTACGGGCTCGGCACGTGTCCTGGCTTCACGACGCGAGGAATTGCCGCGGGACGGCTCTGCCGCGACCATCCGGGCGGACCTGCCGTCCCCGGCCTTCACCCGTCAGCGCCCGGGCGCGCATTGAGGTTGTGGTGCTCGAGCAGCCGGGACAGCAGGTCGGTCAGCCGTTCGCGGTCCGCGGGCGACAACGGATCCAGCAGTTGTTCCTGACGCTCGGCCAGCTGCTTCTCCAGCCGCCGCAGCTGGCGCCTGCCCGCGGTGGTGAGGGAGATGACGTTGCGGCGGCGGTCGGCGGGGTCGGGGGCGCGCTCGACGAGGTGGCGCTCGGCGAGCTCGTTGACCGCCGCGACCATGTCGCTGAGGTGGATGCCGCTGCGGCGGCCCAGCATCGCCTGGCTCGCCGGGCCGTGCTGCTCGAGCGTCGCCAGCAGGCGGTAGTGGTAGCCGCGGGAGCCCGCGGCGGCGAACCCGTCCGTCACCAGGCGGTGGGCGTGCTGGGCGGTCTGGGTGAGCAGCCAGCTGGGCAGGCGCTCCCACGCGTTCTCCATGTGAGAAGTCTAACGAATCGTTCGGGCCACCAACGAATGCGATAACGTTCGGCGCACTAACGATTCCCCCGGAGGTCATGACCGTGATCAGGCCGTTCCGCATCGAGATCCCGCAGACCGCGCTCGACGACCTGCACGACCGGCTCGCCCGCACCCGCTGGCCGAACGAGGTGGACGGCGCCGGGTGGAACTACGGGTTCCCGCTCACCCGGCTCCGTGAGCTGGCCGCGCACTGGCACACCGGCTACGACTGGCGGCGGCACGAGGCCGCGCTCAACGAGCTGCCGCACTTCACCACCGCGATCGACGGCCAGAACATCCACTTCGTGCACGTCCGCTCCCCGCGCCCGGCCGCGCTCCCGTTGATCCTGACGCACGGCTGGCCCGGCTCGTTCCTGGAGTTCCTCGACGTGATCGGGCCGCTGTCGCGCGACTTCCACCTGGTGGTCCCGTCGATCCCGGGGTTCGGCTTCTCCGGGCCGACCTGCGAGCGGGGCTGGGACCTCACCCGGGTGGCGCGCGCGTGGGCCGAGCTCATGCGCCGCCTCGGCTACGACCGCTACGGCGCCCAGGGCGGCGACTTCGGGGCCGGCATCTCGCTGGCGCTCGGCGCCGTCGCCCCCGAACGGGTCGCCGGCGTGCACGTCAACTACCTGCCGACCCGCCCCGACCCCCAGGTCACCCTGTCCGCCGCCGACGAGGCCCGGCTCGACAAGATCCGGCAGCTGATGGCGAACCGCCCGCCCTTCCAGGCGCTGCAGGCCCACACCCCGCAGACGCTCGGCTACGCGCTGACCGACTCGCCGGTGGGCCAGCTCGCCTGGATCGCCGAGCGCTTCGCCCAGTGGACCGACCCGCGCACACCGGTCAGCGACGAGCGCATGCTCACCGACGTCTCGCTCTACTGGCTGACCGCCACCGCCGCCTCCTCGGCCCGGCTGCACCGCGAGGCCGAGCGCCGCACCGAGCCCTGCCCCGCCCCGGTCGGCGTGGCCGTCTTCCCCCACGACATCACGCAGCCGGTGCGCCCCCTCGCCGAGCGCCTTTACGACATCCGGCACTGGTCCGAGTTCGACCGCGGCGGCCACTTCGCCGCCATGGAGGTCCCGGACCTGCTCGCCGCCGACATCAGCGCCTTCTTCCACCCGCTGACGTAGAAGACCACTTCGGTCAGCGCCAGAGCCACGGCAAGCGCCACCTCTGCCGCGACCATCCGGGCGGACCTGCCGTCCCCGGCCTTCGGGCAGGCTCAGGAAACAGCGAAGCCCGCGCTCAGGGAGCGCGGGCTTCGCCGGATGTGTCGTTCGTCGGTGCGCGACCACGTGATCGGTGGCCGGCCGACGTGTCAGTGCGCGACGACGACGCCCTCGGTGGGCACGTCGGCCGGCAGGGTGCGGGGCCGGACGACCAGGTGCAGCACCACGTTGGCGGCGATCATGCCGCCGGCGATGACGAGGGCCATGCCGACCGCGTCCGAGCCGAGGATGCCGACCAGTGGGGCCGACAGCGCGCCGACGCCGAACTGGACCGCGCCGAGCAGGGCCGCCGCCGTGCCGGCCGCCTCGCCGTGGCGGGAGAGTGCCAGGGCCGGGGCGTTCGGCATCGCGAAGCCGGCCGACGCGAGGACCAGCCACAGCGGGATCAGGATGCCGAAGATGCCGCCGAAGCCGGTCGCCGCGCAGAGCAGCAGGACGAGGCCGGCGACCGCGCCCGCGATCAGCGAGGTGACCAGGATCCGGGCCGGGGACCAGCGGCGCAGCAGGCGCACGTTGAGCTGGGTGGCGACGATCAGGCCGACCGCGCCGGCGCCGAAGACGAAGCCGAACTGCTGCTCGGACATGCCGTACTCGTCCTGGAAGACGAAGGACGACCCCGACACGTACGCGAACATGGCCGCCATGGCGAGACCCGCGACCAGGATCAGGCCCAGGTAGGCCCGGTCGCGGAACAGCCCGCGGTAGTCGCGCAGCGTGCCGGCCACGCCGCCGTTGCGCCGGCGCTCGGCGGGCAGCGTCTCGCGCAGCCCGAGGGCGGTGACCGCCAGGATCGCGACGCCGAACAGGGCGAGCACCACGAAGACGCCGCGCCACGAGGTCCAGTTGAGGACGATACCGCCCAGGGTGGGCGCCAGGATCGGGGCGGCACCCATCACCAGCATCAGCCGGGACAGCAGCTTGGCAGCGGGCAGCCCGGTGAAGAGGTCGCGCACGACTGCCATCGCGATGACGGCGGCGGCCGCGGCGCCGAGGCCCTGCAGCACGCGCAGCGCGCCGAGGACCGCCAGGTTGGGGGCGATCACGCAGAGCAGCGAGGCGAAGATGTGCACGGCCACGCCGGCGAGCAGCGGCCCGCGCCGCCCGACCGCGTCGGACAGCGGGCCCATCAGCAGCTGGCCGAGGGCCAGGCCGGCGAGCGTGCCGGTCAGCGTGAGCTGCACCGCCGCGCCCGTGGTGTTCAGGTCGGTCACGATCGTCGGCAGGGCCGGCAGGTACATGTCGATGGTGAGCGGCCCGATGGCGATCAGGAAGCCGAGCACGAGCACGAGCCGCACCCGCGCGCCCGTCGACATCAACTCGCCGGGGGTGGCATCGGGCCGCGGGACAGCGACGGCCTCGCGGCCGGGCGCCTGGGTCATGAAGGAGTCCATCCGTCGTCGAATCGGGTCACGCCGAACAGCGTCCGACACGGGTGTGACAAGAACGGCCGCGTTCAGGACATTCCCAGCAGTGGGCCTGGTCACAGTGCCGGTGATGGCCCGGTTACACGCCCGTGAACTGCGCGGACGCCGGCGGCGCGCCTCCCCCGTCGAGGGGGTGACGCGCCGCCGGAGAATCAACCGATCAGAACGGGCTCAGCACGATCCCGGCCTGGCGCGGGTCGCCCGAGTGCACCAGCGACTCCTGGTTCTGCACGTCGTCGAAGGCGAACGCGTACGCCTTGCCGTCCACCATCTGCTCGTGGATGACCCGGGCGTAGTGGTTCGACGGCTCGCCCTTGTAGAAGTCCGCCGCGGTGCCGCTCGGCTGGGTGTCGAGCGTGCCCAGCGTCGTGCGCTGCAGCGCCGCGCACAGGGTCCGCGAGATCGGCCCGACGACCTGGTCGTTCGGGGCGCCGAGCGCGCCGTCGCAGCCCCACACGTTCGCGGTCGAGGGCTTCGTGAAGGACGCGACGACCTTGCCGCTGCCGTCGGTGAAGTTCATGACGTCGCCGCTCGTCCTGCCGGAGTACTTGGTGTCGGGGCGGTCGCCGAACGGCACGACAGTCAGCGTCTTGCTCGTGTAGGCGTTCCAGGCCTTGGTGATGTACGGGTCGAGGTACGTGCCGCTCATCAGGCCGGCGTCGGCCGCCTTGCCGGGGGCGAGCACCCGCAGCACCGTGCCGTCGGCGCGGGTGACGACGCTCCTGGCGAAGTCGGGCTGCGCCTTGATCTGGTCGATGACCTTCTTGCGGCCGCCGTCCTTGACCCGGCCCGTCTCGATGGTCCTGCCGTCGCCGCCCTGCACGTTGACGACGTGCGGCACCGCGAACTGGTCGACCTGCGAGCTGTTCAGCCAGAGGCCCGAGTCGTTGAGCGTGAACTCGCTCCAGTCGAACAGGATGTCGTGGTTCGGGTCGGCGCTCGCCCACGGGGCGGGCTGCACGAGGCCGTCGTTGGTGAGCCGGAAGTCGAGCTTCTCGCCGAACGACATGTAGATGCGGCCGGAGAGGTTCTTCGGCATCTTGACGGTCTTGCTGGAGCCGTTGGCCGGGCCCGGGATGGACACGTCCGGCGCCGGCACGGGGGTCGAGGCGCCGCCGCTCCACGCGGTGAACGCGCCCTCGGCGTTGACGTAGCCGAGCTTGCCGGTGGTCAGGTTGGTGCCGAGCACGTAGAGGTGCACCGCGTCGGAGCGGCCCGTGTCGTTGGTGACCTTGACCGGCAGCAGGTTCGAGGCCG
>CAKUMG010000330.1 GCA_934667465.1 uncultured Actinoplanes sp.
GGCATACCACTACCTCGACGTCGTGCAGGACGCGTACGTACGCGGCGGCGAGCCCCGGCTGCTGCAGAGCTACGACAACGACAGCGAGCTGCTGGCCACGGCGTTCGTCTACGACAACGCGCTCGCGATGCTCGCGTGGCTGGCCAGCCCGACGGTCGCCAACGTGCGCCGGGCCCGCCTCGTCGGCGACGCGCTGCTGTGGGCGCAGGAGCACGACGACACGTACGCGGACGGGCGGCTCCGGCAGGCGTACGCGGCGGGCCCGATGCGCTTCGAGGGCCTCGCTCTCGACGGGCTGCGGCGCGCCGACGGGAAGGCCGCGCACCTGTGGCCGTACGGCTTCGGTGGCTCCTCGACGGGCGATCTGGCCTGGGCCGGTCTGGCGCTGGCCCAGCTCTATGCCGACACGAGGATCGCAAAGTACCTGGACGGCGCGGTGGCGCTCGGGCACTGGATCGCGGAGCGCGAGTCGCCGTACCGCCACGGCGGCTATCACGGCGGCGTGCAGGGTGACGGGGAGACGCCACAGTCGTGGGCGTCGACCGAGCACAACCTCGACGCGTACGCGCTGTTCGCGCTGCTGGGCAAGCTGACCAGGGGCCGGGCCTGGGGTCCGCGGGCCGAGCGGGCCGCCGCCTTCGTGCGCGCGATGTGGAACTCCCGCGGCCGGCACCTCTGGACCGGCACGATGGGCGGCCACGGCGGGCCGGGTCTCGTCAACGTCAGCACCGTGCCCGAGGACGCGCAGGCGTGGCAGGTGCTGAGCCTCGGCGACCCCACGTTCGCCGGCGCCGTCGACTGGTCGGTCCGCCAGCTGCGCGCCGGCGACGGGGACATCTCCGGGGTGGCCTACAGCAGCCGGGTGCACGGCACCGGCGCCGAGGTGCCGGCGAGCACCCTGCCGCACACCCGCGACGCGGTCTGGCTGGAGGGCACGTCGCACACCGCGCTGGCCCTGCTCGAGCGGGGCGCCCCCGGCGACGCCGAGCTGGCCCGGCGGCTGCTGCGCGAGGTCGTGCGGGCGCAGGAGACGCTCGGCGGCGGGCAGACCGTCGGGCGCCGGCCACTGCCCGTGGCCTCCGGGATCGTCGCCGCCACCAACGCGTTCGACACCGGGTTCGGATTCGGCTACTTCCCCCGCCAGCATGTCGGCGCGACGGCCTGGTTCCTGCTGGCCGCGCAACAATTCAATCCCTGCCGATGATGTGACTTAGGCCCGAGTTGTAAGGGTTGGTGGTCCCGGACCGCTACCGTCGCCGCCATGACGATCACCGACTCCGAGCGCGCCACGCGCCCCGTCCGGGCCCGCCGGGCGGTCTGGCACGTCGTGCTCTGGCTGCTCGTGCTGCCCGGCCTGGCCTGGGTGGCGGTGCGGTTCGGCGGCTGGGAGCGGGGGCTGCTGGTGCAGCTGTTCGCGTTCACGCCGTACGTCGCGGCCTGGTCGGTGATCCCGCTGGTGCTCGCGCTGATCGGCCGGCGGTGGCTGCTCGCGGCGCTCGCGGCGCTCACCGTGGCGGGCCTCGCGGTCGCCGTGCTGCCGCGTTCGCTCGCCGACGCCGACCGGGGGCCGCAGACGGGCGTACGGGTCACGGTCATGACGTCGAACATGCTCTTCGGCAACGCCGACGCCACGGAGCTGGTGCGGCTCGTGCGGGACAACGACGTGGCCGTGCTCGCGGTGCAGGAGTTCAGCCCGCAGGCACAGACCAACCTCGCCGCCGCCGGGCTCGGCGACCTGCTGCCCTACACGACGCTGGGCGCGGAGGCCGGGGCGAGCGGATCGGGGCTCTACTCGCGCTTCCCGCTCGCCGACGCGGCAGTGCGCCGCAACGGCGCGGGGTTCAACCAGGCGTACGCGACCGTGCGGGCCCCGGGGGCGGTCGCGATCCAGGTCGAGTCGGCGCACCCGGCGGCGCCGTACGCGATCTCGGCGCTCGGCGACTGGCGCTCCGACCTCGAGGCGCAGCCCCGCGCCGACCCGGACGGCGCACCCCGGATCCTGCTCGGCGACTTCAACTCGACGCTCGACCACAAGCCCCTGCGCGACCTGATCGCCGGCGGCTACCGCGACGCGGCGGCGGCCACCGGCGACGGCCTCGTCGGCACCTGGGGCCCCTACGACGGCGACCCCATCCCCCCGGTCACGATCGACCACGTCCTCACCGACGAGCGCATCGGCGTGGTCTCCACCGCCGTGCACGGCATCACCGGCACCGACCACCGCGCCATCATCGCGGAGGTCGTCCTCCCCGCCGCCTGACGCCTGGCCATCACGCTGCGGGTGATGACCAGGCGCGCCTAGGACAGGCATCAGCTGCTTACTGCGCCCGGGCCAGCCCGAAGGTGAGCGCGTCGGTGAGGGCCTTCCAGCTGGCCTCGACCACGTTCTCGTGGACGCCGACGGTGGTCCAGTCGCGGGTGCCGTCGCTCGTCTCGACGAGGACCCGGGTGATGGCGTTGGTGCCCTGCGAGCCCTCCAGGATGCGGACCTTGTAGTCGGCCAGGTGGAAGTCCTTGAGCTCCGGGTAGTGCTGGAACAGCGCCGTACGCAGCGCCTCGTCCAGGGCGTTGACCGGGCCGTTGCCCTCGGCGGTGGAGATGACTCGCTCGCCGCCGACGCGGACCTTGACGGTCGCCTCGGAGATCACCTTGCCGTCCTCGCGGTGCTCGACCAGGACGCGCCAGGACTCGAGGGCGAACGGGCGCACGAACGCCGCGCCCGGCAGCTGGTCGCGGACCAGCAGCTCGAAGGACGCGTCGGCGGCCTCGAACGACCAGCCGCCCGCCTCCAGATCCTTCACCTTCCGGGTCACCTCGTTCAGCGTGTCCGGATGGCCGGCCAGGTCCAGCCCGAGCTCGCGGCTCTTGAGCTCGATGCTGGCGCGGCCGGCCATCTCGGTCACCAGGATCCGCATGTCGTTGCCCACAACCGCCGGGTCGACGTGGTTGTAGAGCAGCGGATCCACCTTGATCGCGCTCGCGTGCAGCCCCGCCTTGTGGGCGAAGGCGGCGGCCCCGACATAGGCCTGGTGGGTGTCGGGGGCGATGTTCGCGATCTCGGCGAGCGCGGTGGAGACGCGCGTCGCCTGCTCGAGGCATCCGTCCGGTAGGACCTTCAGCCCGAGCTTGAGTTGCAGGTTGCTGACCACGGCGAACAGGTCGGCGTTGCCGGGCCGCTCGCCGTAGCCGTTGGCCGTGCACTGGAAGTGTTCGACGCCCGCCTCGACCGCCGCGATGGTGTTCGCGACCGCGCAGGCGGTGTCGTTCTGGCAGTGGATGCCGAGCCGGTCGGCGCCCACGCCGGTCCGCTCGACGACGTCCCGCACCGCCGCGGTGATCATCGAGGGCAGCATGCCGCCGTTCGTGTCGCACATGACGACCCGCTCCGCGCCCGCGTCGAAGGCCGTCTTCACCACCGACGCCGTGTACGCGGGGTCGTGGCGGAACCCGTCGAAGAAGTGCTCGCAGTCGACGAACGCGCGGCGGCCGTTCGCGACCAGGTGCGCCACGGTGTCCCGTACCATCGCCAGGTTTTCCTCCCCGGTGGTCCGCAGCGCCCGCTCGACGTGCCGGATGTCCGACTTGGCGACGACGCACACCACCGGCGTCTCGGCGTCGAGCAGCGCCTGCACCTGCGGATCCGCGGCCACGTCGACGCCGGCCTTGCGCGTCGCCCCGAACGCCACCAGCACCGCGTGCTTGAGGTCCAGCTCGGTGCGCGCCCGGCGGAAGAACTCGGTGTCCTTCGGCATCGCACCCGGCCAGCCGCCCTCGATGAATCCGACACCGAACTCGTCGAGCAGCCGGGCGACTGCCAGCTTGTCGACGACCGAGTAGCTGATGCCCTCGCGTTGCCCGCCGTCACGCAACGTCGTGTCGAACACCTGGTAGGTCATGAAACGCGTCCTCTCGAAGATTTTGTGGCCCAACAAAAAGACCCCCCGCGAATGCGGGAGGTCTGCGCGTCGGCGGGAACGGTCAGCCGATGCGCTGGGTGCGAATAATCAGCACGAGGGTGCGGGTCACGGTGCTGAGCATGCCACTGTCCGCCGCTGATTGGGACAGAAGTCCAGACTCCGAGACGAACGAGCTACTTTCGGGGTGTGACGCATCCCCGGAGCCTGACCTTCTCGTCCAACTTCAACTTCCGCGACGTGGGCGGCTATCAGGGGTTCGACGGGCGCACGGTCCGCTGGCGCCGGCTCTTCCGGGCCGACTCGCTGCACCGGCTCAAGGACGAGGACCTCACGGCGTTCGGGGAGCTGGGCGTGCGGACCGTCATCGACCTGCGGCGGGTGACCGAGATCGAGCTCAACGGGCGGGTCCCTTCCGTCGAGAATCTGACCTATCACAACCCGGTGATCGAGCACATCGAGTGGAACGACGTGCCCGTGGTCGAGGGGGTGCCGCACGCGCGCTGGCTCGCGGACCGCTATCTGAACTTCACCGCGGACGGGCGTAAGGGGATCGCGACGGCTCTGTCCCTGATCGCGGACCCCGTCGCGGCGCCGGCCGTCGTGCACTGCATGGCGGGCAAGGACCGGACGGGGGTCGTGTGCGCGCTGACCCTGGCGTTGCTCGGGGTGTCCGACGAGGAGATCGCCGCGGACTACCACCTGACCGAGGCGTCCATGGTCGGGCTGACCGACTATCTTTCACGGACCAATCCCGCCGCGGTGCAGGACAAGTACCACATGTTCCAGTGCCCGCCCGAGGCGATTCTGCTCTTCCTCGCCGACCTCCGGGCCGCGCACGGGTCGGTTCTCGGCTATGTGCAAGAGATCGGCATCACGGATGAGCAGGTGGCCGCTCTGCGCGACCACCTGCTCTCTTGATCGGTCACAGCACCCGGTGGACCCAGCCGAACGGGTCCTCGGCGCGGCCGCGCTGGATGTCGGCGAGCTCCTGGCGCAGGGCCATCGTGACCTCGCCGGGGCCGCCGTCGGCGACGGTGAACTCGCCGTCCAGCGAACGCACGGTCCCGATCGGCGTGATGACGGCGGCGGTGCCGCACGCGAAGGCCTCGCGGATGCGACCCGTACGGGCGCCCTCGCGCCACTCCTCGAGGCTGACCGGCCGCTCCTCCACCCGGCGGCCGGCCCGCCCGGCCAGCTGGATCACCGAGTCGCGGGTGATGCCCGGCAGGATCGTGCCGGTCAGCGGCGGCGTGACCAGCGTGCCGTCGTCGGTGACGAAGAAGACGTTCATGCCGCCCAGCTCGTCGATGTACTTGCGCTCGACCGCGTCCAGATAGACCACCTGGTCGCAGCCGTGCTCGATCGCCTCGGCCTGCGCGGACAGCCCCGCCGCGTAGTTGCCGCCGCACTTGGCCGCGCCCGTGCCACCCGGCGCCGCCCGCGTGTAGTCCGGCGTCACCCACACGCTGACCGGCTTGACCCCGCCGCTGAAATACGGGCCCACGGGCGACGCGATCACCAGGTAGAGGTATTCCATCGCGGGGCGCACACCGAGGAAGACCTCGCTGGCGTAGGCGAACGGGCGCAGGTAGAGGCTGCCCTCGTCGCCCTCCGGGATCCACTTCCGGTCGATCGCGATGATCTGGCGCAGCGACTCCAGGAACGTCGCCGGCGGCAGCACGGGCATCGCCATCCGCTGCGCCGACGTGCCGAACCGGGCGGCGTTGGCATCCGGCCGGAACATCGCGACGCCGCCGTCGGGCAGCGTGTAGGCCTTCAGCCCCTCGAAGATCTCCTGCGCGTAGTGCAGCACAGCCGCGGCGGGATCCATCGGGATCGGCGCGCGGGCCTCGACGCGGGGCTCGTACCAGCCCTTGCCCTCCGCATAGCGGATGGTGACCATGTGATCGGTGAAGATGCGGCCGAAGCCGGGATTGGCGAGAAGAGTCGCGCGATCCGCGTCGCTTACGGGCGCCGGGTTCGGACGGATCTCGAACTCGAGGTTGTCACCACCACTCATGGCAGCAGACCTGCTTTCTTGAATCAGGTTGGGGAGGTCTTGCGGAGGAGCGCCCGCAGGGCTCCATGAATCTACCCCGAACGGTCGTTCACAGCCGATGGCCGCGAGGCCGCGGGGCGGTGGGGCGGTGGGGCGCTCCAGGCTTTCTGGGCATGGTTGAGACACGACTGATCTCGTACGCCTGCCGTGAGCACGGCGCGCGAACGTGGCCGACGCGTCCTGGCCCACCGCGCGCCGACCGCCCGTTCGTGGCGGCCGCGTACGGCAAGCGGCCGTTCGTGGTGGCCTCGTACGCCGGGCGGCCGGCTTGCGGCAGCTCGTGGCGGCCTTTGCGGCAGCTCGTGGCGTCTTCTCGCGGCACGCTGACAGCGGGGCCGCGCCGGTGGCGGTCGCCGCCCGTTACCAGGCCGGCCGGTGCCCGCGGCCGGGTTGCGGACCGGGGCGGTTGCCGCCCGGGCGGGCGGCGGGGTGGAATCAGGCGGCCGCGGCGGCGACCCGGTCCCCGACCTCGGCGGTGCGCAGCGGCGCTCCCGGCGTGCGGGAAGCGACCTCGGCCGCGACCGCCTCGGATACTCGCCGTGCCTCGTCGGGGTGGCCGAGATGCTCGAGCAGCAGCGCGGCGCTCAGGATGGCGGCGGCCGGATCGGCGA
>CAKUMG010000331.1 GCA_934667465.1 uncultured Actinoplanes sp.
GGACATCACAGGATCCAAGGTCGCGATCATGAACGCACCCGTCCCTGCCCCCTACGACGTCGAGGCGATCCGCCGGGAATTCCCGATCCTCTCGGAAAAGGTCTACGGCAAGCCGTGGTACGCGGGCGCCCGCTCGCTGATCTCCCGCAAGGACTTCCTGAAGAAGGCCGGCGACTTCGCCGACAAGCACGACGAGCAGGTCGACCAGGGTCTGGAGAAGGCCGGCGACGCGGTCGACCAGCGCACCGGTCAAAAGCACTCCGACCAGATCGACCGCGGCGTCGACGAGGCGCAGAAGCGCACCGGCGCCGGCGACACGACGCAGCAGCAGTAACCACCGGCGGCGATCCGGCGTCGCCCCGCCGCCGTCAGACGGCGAGCGGCGGGGGCGGCGGGTCGTCGTCCACCGCGAACAGCATCGGATGCACCGCCAGCCGGTGGTCGCGCTCCCGGCAGCGGGCCGGCGGCAGCAGCGACGAGCCGTGCGCGGGGTGCTCACCGCAGTGGCGCATCGCCCGGTTCACCGCGTCCTCGTGGTGCCGGCCGCCCCCGTACTCGCCGCAGCTCGCGCAGTCCCAGCGCCAGTAGGCCGGCCCTTCGTCGCCCTCGTAGCGACGGATCCGCAGCGGGGGCCCGGCGTCGCGCGCGGCCGCCAGGATGGCCGGCATCTGCCCGGCCGGCGGCGGTTCGACCGGCCGCCTCGGGACCGAGCCGATGATCTCGGCCAGCATGCTGGTTCCCGTACCCGGCACCGCTCCACCTCCGCCTTCGTCGATCCGGATCGCCCCCGGAAGTCGATCGGCCTCAGTCTGAACCGGACGACAAGGCCGCTACCTCGTATTCCATGGATTCCGGGCAGGCTTTCACCCGCAGTGGTGCAACCCTCGCCTTCGGCGCGTCGGAGGCGGGCCGACCGGTGTTACCGTGGTCGATCGGCGGTGCTCGGAGGTGGCTCGGTGGTGTTCGCCCACTCGGCGTTCCGCTACGAAACGGACGCCACATACGTCTCGGCCCTGGCCCCCTTCCTGCGCGACGGCCTGGCCCGGGAGCAGCTGGTCGCTGTCGCCGCGCCGCCCGCCCGCGCCGATCTGCTGCGCGACGCGCTCGGTGCCGACGCCGCCGGGGTGCGCTTCCTGCCCGCCGACGAGTGGTACGACCGGCCGATGCACGCCATCGCCGCCTGGGCCCGGTTGCTGCGCAGATCGGCCGCCCGGGGCGGGCCCGCCGCCCGGATCGTGGGGCACACCCCGTGGACCGGCCCGGTCGCCGGATGGGGGCGCTACGAGGCGGCGCTCAACCGGTCGCTGGCCGGGTTCGACAGCCACCTGCTGTGCGCCTACGACGTGCGTACGACGCCCGCGGCCGTCCTGGGCACCGTCGACCGCACGCATCCGCGCGTGCTCGACCGCGGCTGGCGGGAGAGCACGACGTTCGGGCCCGAGGCCGTGCTCGCCGAGCTGGCCGACCCGCCGTGGCCGGTCACCGGCGAGCCGGTGCTCACCCTGCCGGTCACCGAGATGGTCGCCGAGCTGCGCACCCTCGTCCGCGAGCGCTGCCGGGCCGGCGCGTGGTTGCCGCCCGCGCGGGCCGAGTCCCTGGTGCTGGCGCTCAGCGAGCTCGCCACGAACGGCGTCCGGCACGGCGGCCCCCGGCGCGAGCTGCGCATCTGGGTGCTGCCCGACGCCGTGGTCGGCGAGGTCAGCGACGACGGGCCGGTGGCGCCCGAGCCGATCTGCGGCTATCTGCCGCCGGCCCCCGGCGTGTCCGGCGGCATGGGCCTGTGGCTGATCCACCAGCTCTGCGACGGCCTCACCCTGGACCGGCGGGACGGCATCACGCGCGCCCGGTTCGTCCTGCTGCGCGAGCCCGGCGCGACGGCCACGCCGGCGCCGCGGGCGTCGGCGGCCGATCACGTCCCGTCGCGCTGACGTCTTCCCTGCGCTGGGCCGTTCCCTGCGCGCGGTCCCGGCGGGCCGGGGGACATACTTGTCACCCGTGGCACAGCGCAGACGAGGTGAACGGCGGACCGAGACGGTCGGCTCCGGAGTGGCCGAGCTGGTCCCCGACCCCGACCGGACCGGCGGGTGGACCCTGCTGCTGGACGGCGCGCCCCAGTCGCACGTCGACCTGGACGACCCCACGTACCTCGAGTTCGAGTACATCCGCCGGATGGCCGCCGCGATCGACCTGATCGCCCCGGCCGGCGCCCCGCTGCGGGTGCTGCACCTGGGCGGTGGCGCGCTGACGCTGCCCCGCTACGTCGCGGCGACCCGGCCCGGATCGCCGCAGCGGGTGGTGGAGATCGACGGCGCGCTGGTCGAGCTGGTCCGGTCGGCGCTGCCGTGGGACCCCAAGGCCAAGATCCGGGTACGGGTCGGCGACGCGCGCGAGGCCGTCACGGGCATGCGCGACGACGGCTACGACCTGATCGTGCTGGACGTGTTCGCGGGCGCACGGACCCCCGCCCACCTGGCCTCCGTCGAGTTCCTGCGGGAGGCCGCCCGGGTCCTCGCGCCCACGGGATGGCTGGTGGCCAACGTCGCCGACGGGCCGCCGCTGGCGTACGCGCGCTCTCAGGTGGCGACGATCCGCGCCGCGCTCCCGCAGGCGTGCCTGGTCGCCGACGCCGCGGTGCTGCGCGGGCGGCGCTTCGGCAATCTCGTGGTGCTCGCCGGACGTACGGCTCCTCCGGTCGGGGAGCTGAGCCGCCGGGCGGCGGGCGACTGGTTCCCGGGCCGGGTGGAGACGGACCTGGACCGGTTCACCGGGGGTCGCGCGGCGGCGACCGACAGCGACGCCGTCGGCTCCCCCGCACCCCCGGAAGGCCTGTTCAGCGGCAGGTCGTAGCCGCCGGAATCACATGAATCCGACGGCTCGGTGGGTTGTCCCGGGGCGCCCGGGCGGCTTCAATCAAAGGATGGCCGACCCGCGTTCCTCGGACGACCCTGCCCTCGTGCACTCCCCCGACGTCTTCGGCCCCCTGGCCGACGGCGAGAAGGCGGTGTGGCGCGGCCGGTCCGCCGTCGCCGAGTATGCGTTCGACCAGGCGGCGTCGCTGCCCCGCTGGACGCTGCCGGAGACCACCGAGGTGCTCGTCACCAACCACCGGATCCGCTACGCGCACACCTCCGACGAGTTCGAGGTGCGTTCCAGCGAGATGTCGTGGGTCTACCCCCAGCACATCCGCGTCCAGCCCGGCCCCGACGACGGCCGCACCGCCGCCGTGGCCCAGGTCCAGCTGGTCTGCCTCGGGTCCGACGGCTCCTACCCCGCGCTCGTGTTCGCCGGCGGCGAGCTCGCCCAGGTCAGCGACGCCGACAAGGTGGCCAACGTCATCCGCCACGCCGTCGCCCGCTACCGCGTCGACAACGCGAGCCAGCTCGGCATCCCGCTCGAGGACGCGCGCGAGCTGGTCAAGAACCTGATCGGCCCGGAGTTCAGCAACACCGACGGCGGCGAGGGCCAGACCGTCACCCTGGCCGGCGCCCTGTCCGTGCCGCGCCAGGCGCCCGAGCCCCTCGCCGAGCCGGATCTCGAGCCTCTCGCCGGGCCGGGCCCGGTTCTCGAGGGCGAGCTCCTCGACCCGCTCCCGGACTCCGCCATCGGCACCGCGGCCGTCCGGCACTCCGCCCCGGACCAGGCTTATGACACCTCCGACGACCTGGCCAGCCGCGCCGCCCACGTGGCGGCCCGCCTCGCCGACCTGGCCGACGACGCCCCGGAGCCCGGGCCGGGCAACGACCTCACCCCCCGCGCCGAACGCGTCCGCCGCGCCACCGCCCGCTTCGCTGCCAACTCCGCCCGCGGCAAGGCCTCGGTCCGCCGCCCGGACCCCTCCCACACCCCCCTGCACTGAGGTCCGACCGTTGCCTCAGCGCCTCCGGGCGAGGACCATCACGGTATGAGCAGGAGGCCGCACTCTCCGGTGTCGCCGGGCCGGTTCACGGCCAGGTGGCACAAAACGGTGTTCGGTAGTCGGATCATCGGTCACGAGGTCTCCGACACGCAGCACCAGGCCGCCCGCGCGCTGCTGGAACAGCGCCGGTGCGGCTTCACCGAGCTGCTCGCCTTCGTCGGCGACCTCCCGGAAGACGCAGCCACCCTGATCGTCGAGAGGCCCGCCCTCGCCGAGGCCCTGGCGGCCTGCATGCCCGGATACGACGGCGATCCCGCCGACCTGGTGCTGGGCCTGGCAGGCGCCCTGGAACCCGCCGCCTGAGCACAGCGCGCGACCCAGTCGGAGCAACCGCCGGCGACCGCCCACCCACCCACCGCGCCCACCACGACAAGCGAACCGAAGCCGCCCACCCACACCGCAACCAACCCACCCACCGCGCCCACCACGACAAGCGAAGCGAAGTCGCCCACCCCGCAACCGCAACGAACCCGCCCACCGCGCCCACCGCACCGTGGGGGTCTGGGGGCTCGGCCCCCAGGGGGAAATGCGAAGTGGCCCCTGTCCTCAGCGATGTGTGCTGAGGACAGGGGCCACCCGTCCACGTAGCGGGGACAGGATTTGAACCTGCGACCTCTGGGTTATGAGCCCAGCGAGCTACCGAGCTGCTCCACCCCGCGTCGGCTTCATAAAGCTATCACGGGGAGTGGTGGGAGGCCTAAACGGGGGGCCGGTCAGCATGAGGTGGTGCCGCTGCCCTTGGCCCACTTGCACGAGTCGATGACCTTGCCCTGCGGGCTGCGCAGCGTGGCCGTGTCGCCGCCGTTGTTCCAGACGTGGGCGGTGCGGTTCCAGTAGCGGTGCTGGGCGTCGGGGCGGCCGTTGGTGCCCTTGCCGGTGTGCACGTAGACGTTCTTGCCGGCGGCCAGCTTGTGGCTGGTGGCGAAGGTGTAGGTGTTGCCCGCGGCGTCGCGGATCCGCCAGCCCTTGAGGTCGATGGTGGCGCGGGTCCGGTTGGTCAGGCGGAGCCATTCGCCGTTGAGGCTGGCCGTGCTGCGGGTGTCGGCACCCGGCGCGTCGTACCGGATCTTGGTGAACTGGACGGCGCCGGCGGCCGGGGCCGGCGTGGGCTTGGGTGCGGGGGAAGGCGTGCCGTAGGTCACGGCGGCGGACTGTCCGCGGAGCAGGTTGTTGTCGGCGTCCGCGTCGATCACCGCGCGGTAGGACCCCGGGGCGGCCAGCGTCGTCGTGAACGTCGCCGCCGGGTCGGAGGTCTGCCCGGTCGCCACGTCGCCCCAGGTGCTTCCGGTGAGACGCTGGACGTGGACGCGCAGGCCGGGCTGGGCCGGGTTCGCGGTGACGGTCGCGGTGCTACCCCTGAGGGTCAGCGTGGGGACGATGCCCATGGCGACCGGCACCTGGCGCGAGCCGGCGCCGTCGACCTCGACGTAGAAGTAGAAGCCGGAGTCGAGGATGCGGGTCAGCGTCCAACGGCCCGCGGGGGTCGCGGTGGTCGTGATGGTGCCGCCGTTGTCATAGTCGGGTGACGGGTAGAAGTCGCGGAACTTGTACGCCGACTCGTAGAGGTGGACGGTCGCGCCCGGGGTCGCCGTGCCGGTGAGGGTGATCGGGCCGTAGCCCTGCCGGCTGGCGGGCACCGAGATCGTCGGGGTGTCGGCGGCGGATGCGGGGGCGGCGAGGCCGAGGGCGGCGACGCACCCCACGGCGACGGCGAGCGCGTGGGCACGTTTCAAGGGAACTCCTGCACGGGTGGGGACGGGCCGGATCAGCGTACGGATAATCACTCTCAGTAGTAAGCCGTCCGCTTGGCCCGCTTTGTCGGCCGGAAGGATGAGCCGCGGCGGTACTCAGCGTCACGAAGGTAGGGTTGCCCGGTGAACGGGACGGAGCTGCGAGCCGACTGCGGCCGGTGCGCCGGGCTGTGTTGTGTCGCGCCCGCGTTCGCCCGGTCGTCGGACTTCGCGATCGACAAGCCGGCCGGGCAGCCGTGCCGCAACCTGCTCGACGACTTCCGGTGCGGAATCCACGACCGGCTGCCCGAGAGCGGCTTCCGCGGCTGCGTGGTGTTCGACTGCTTCGGCGCGGGTCAGCAGGTCACCCAGGTCACGTTCGGCGGCCGCGACTGGCGGACGACCCCGGGCATCGCGCGCGACATGTTCGCGACGCTCCCGATCATGCGCCAACTGCACGAGCTGCTCTGGTACGTGTCCCAAGCGCTCGAAATCGGCGCCGCGCACAAGCTCCACGCCCGCCTCCGCGCGGCCCGCGACGAGACGCTCGCCCTCACCGGCGGCGCCCCGGCCGACCTGCTCGCGATCGACCTCGACGCCCACCGGCAGCGGGTCAATCCCCTGCTCCAGCAGGCGAGCGAGCTGGCCCGCGCCGCGGCAGGCCCCCGCCGCCCGGATCACCGCGGCGCGAACCTCATCGGCCGCAAGCTGCGCGGGGCCCGGCTGCGGGGCGCCAGCTTCCGGGGCGCGCTGCTGATCGGGGCCGACCTGCGCGACGCGGACCTGCGCCTGGCCGACTTCACCGGCGCGGACCTGCGGGGCGCCGACCTGCGCGGTGCCGACCTGACGGGCGCGCTGTTCCTGACCGAGTCGCAGCTGACCTCCGCCATCACCGACCCGCCCCCGGCTGCCGGCCAGGCCCCGGCC
>CAKUMG010000332.1 GCA_934667465.1 uncultured Actinoplanes sp.
GTTCCGGCGGTGGCACGGCGTTCGTCGGCTGGGTTCTGGCCTGGGTGCCGGTCGTGTTCGTGCTCGTCCTCTGGTGGCGCTTCCGGAAGGCCGGCCGCGCCGGCCGGACCGCCTGGTTGGTGGCCGCCGCGGTGCTGTTCGTGCTGGTCGTGCACTTTTTGCCGGATCCGCGGGACCGGATGAGCGGGTCCGGCGCGCCCGCCCTCGGCGACGGGATGCTGTGGGGCTTCGGCACGGTGGTCGTGGTCGGCGTGATCCTGATGATCGGGATCCTCGTGGGCAAGGCGTTCGACGGGCCGGGGGTGTGGACGTTCATCTTCACGACCGCCGCGCTGTTCCTCGGGGGCATCTTCGCGGTCGTCGACAACACTGATGAGCAGGGCGATCAGGCCGGGCCGCTCATGACGACGCAGATCTTCCCCGAGACCACCATGCGTCTGCAGGGTGACGAGCTGACCCGCACCTCGGCCACCGACCTGGCCGGCTGCGAGGGCCGGTACGCAGGCTGTTCCCGCACCGCACAGTTCGAGTACACGACCACCGACAGCGACGCGGTCACCCGCCTGGAGATCATCACCTTCCCGGACAACACCGGCGCGTGGGCCGCCTCGGTGCAGACCCGCCCGTCCGGCGACCCGGCGGCCCTCGTGGTCACGAACGTGATGCGCGAGTTCCTGCTCGTCGCGACCGTCCGGCACGCGGACGGCCGCGCGATCGAGCCGGCGGACCGGCCGTGGTTGCGCTGGCCCGCCGCCCAACTCGACCACGCATTCCGCGACGCCATCGGCTTCGGCGACTCCCAGCCCCCGTCCGCGAACGCCACGGCGGCGCCCAAGACCCCCTGACGGCCGCCCGCCCGCCTGGCGATGGTGCGGGCGGGGCGGCCAGGCCCGGAACGAGCACGACGGCGACAAGAGCGGCGGCAGTGGCGAGCCTTCGCGATCCAGGGCACGGCCGACAAGCCGCAGCCGTGCCGCCCGGCCTGACCGCAGCAGGCCCGGCCCGCCGGCCTCACCCGGATCAAGCGGTGTACGGGTCGCGGCCGGGCCCCCGCACCGCGGCGGCAGCGGACTCGGCGACGTCGGTGGCGGCACCGGCGAGGACGTAGACGCGGGTGGTCGCGTTGCCGCGGGCGGCCAGGAGTCCCGTACGCGTCAGGCTTGGATGTCCCGGATGGCCTGGTCGCGGCTCAGCCCCTCGTCCTGCTGGTAGGTGGTGCGCCTGACCTCACCGACCGCGGCGGCGTAGAGCGCGGAGACCGTCCGCTCGGGCAGCCCGCGTTCCGCGGCGAGGAGCGCGAGGTCGTTCCACAGGCGCACGGTCCAGGCGTATCGCCGCTGCACGCGCTGGGCCTGCCGGTGGTGTGACGCGATGACGAACTTGAGCCAGGGGTGGGCGTCGCGCTCCGGCTGGAAGGTTCCCTGCTGCACAGCTCGGAGCGCCTCGTAGTACTGGACGGTGTTGATCTGCTCGCCGAGCCACTCCTCGATCGACGAGAACTCGGGCGCGAGCTCCCCCGTGCGGGCCAGAACCAGGGTGTGCAACGCCCGCGCGGTGCGGCCGTTGCCGTCGCGCCAGGGGTGGATGCCGACGAGGTTGAGGTGGGCCATGGCCGCCCGCGCGTAGGCGGGGGCGTCCGGGTCGCCGGCGCGCAGCCACTCGACCAGCTCGGCCATGAGCGCGGGAACCGCGTCCGCGTCCGGGCCGGTGTAGGCCGGCTCGATCGGGTCGCTGCTGGTGACGTAGATGCCGCCGGTGCGGTAGCGGCCCGGCCACTTCGCGGGCTGATACTTCGTGATCATGAAGTGGAGCGTGGAGAGCAGGGTCTCCGAGTAGTCGAAGAAGCCCATCAGCGGCGCCTGCTGCACATAGGTCATTGCGTCCCGGTAGCCGATGACCGCCTGCTGCGTCTGCTCGTTCGCCGCCGCGGACATCGGGGCGTGCTCCACGAGCGCCCGGGCGTCCGAGTTGCTGATCGTGATGTTCTCGATGGTGTTGGAGCCCTGGATCGCCGCCGCGAACAGGCTCCGGCGCCAGGGGCTCGCCCAGCGCGGCCCGGTCCGCAGATGCGCCCGGATGCCGGAACCCCATGCGTCGAGCTCGGCCAGGACGCGGCGGTCCGCCGTGTCCAGCGCGGGCATCGCGTACAGCACGGGCCCATGCTAGAGCCTGGTCAGTCGACTGCACCGCCGCCGCTGGTGCACGATGGACGGCTGCGGCATCGCTGCGGAGGTCCGGCGTCAGGCCTCACGGCGCCGCGCCGCCCGCAACCCGTGAGCCCGGTCCGGGAAGGTCCCGGCCCAGGCGGGCGAGCGGCGACAACGCCATCAGCAGCGGCGACAGCAGCATCCCCGCCGCGGTGACCGCCAGGGCCGGGCGCAGGCCCCAGCCGGCCGCGAGCCAGCCGCCGGTCAGCGAGCCGAGCGGCGTCATCCCCATGCCCGCGAACGTGATCGCGGCGGTCACCCGGCCCTGGAGCGGGGCCGGTGTGACGGCCTGCCGGACGGCCAGGAGGGTCACGTTGACCAGCTGGCCGAGGGCGCCGAAGACGAGGTTGATCGTGAGCAGCGCGGCGAGCACGAACGCCGGGCCGCCGTGCAGGGCCGGGACGAGCAGCAGGACGCCGTCGCCGAGCAGGGCCGCAAGGACGACGACCGGACCGTGGCCGTAGCGGGCCGGGAGGCGGGCGGCTAGCAGGGAGCCCGCGAGCGCGCCCGCGCCGGTGGCGGTCAGGACCACGCCGATGGCGGCGCCGGAGAGGCCCAGGTCGCGGGGCAGGAACAGCAGGTAGGCGGTCATCAGGGCGGCGAAGCAGAACTGGAACGCCGCCGAGGCGAGGCAGACCGTACGGAGCAGCGGGTGGGTCGCGACGAAGCGGACGCCGGCGGTCAGGCCTCCCGGGGCGGGAGACGGCAGCGGGCGGGGTTCCCGGATGCGGGCGATACCGGTCAGGGACGCCACGAAGAAGAGGGCACCGGCAGCCGCCGCGAGCGGGGCGGACACCAGGGACATCAGGGTTCCGGCAAGGGCCGGGCCGCCGAGCTGGGCGGCGGAACGGGTGCCCTCGACGGCGCTGGTGGCCCGCAGGAGATGCGGGCGGGCGATCAGACGTACGAGTGATGCTTGGTAGGCCACGTCGAAGAAGGCCGACAGGGCTCCGACCGCGACCGCGACGACCAGCAGGGCCGGGAGATCGAGACCGCCGCGGAGCGCGAGCGCGGCGACGCAGGTCAGGGCGAGGGCTCGGCCGAGATCGGCCACGACCATGACCGTACGGGTGCGCCAGCGATCCACCGCCATGCCCGCGACCAGCGTCAGGAGCAGCAGCGGTGCCTGGCCCACCGCGCGCAGCAGGCCGAGCTGGTCCGCGCCGACGCCCAGGGTCAGGACGGCGATCAGCGGCAGGAGCGTCAGGCTGGTGTGCTCGCCCAGCTGGGAGGCGGTCTGACCGGCCCAGAGGCGGCGGAATCCGGCGTCACGCCAGAGGGTGGGAGACGACACGGGAGGTCATCGGACCACAGCCGCCGGTGGCCCGCCACGCGTTTTCCGTGGCGGATCGGTGGGCAGTCTCAGGGAAGACGCAGGCTGCACCCAGCGGACGCTCGACAACGGCGCCTACCGTGGTCGGTGGAGCAGACCAAGGCGAGGAGAGTTAACGGTGAGCGGCTCAATCAAGCGGTTCGTCCTGTCGATGATCGCCTCGAAGCTGCAGGGCAAGGCGCACCACGGGGGCAACCCCGCGGCGCACGGGCTGCTGGGCGAGATCAACCACCGGCTCGGGCGGGCGCACCACTACGGGCAGTACGGGCACCCGGGCGGGCACGGCGCCGCCGGCCCCTACGGGCACGGGATGTACCCGCCGCCCGGCTACCCGCAGCCGGGCTATCACGGCCACTACCGGCAGCGCGGCGGCTTCCACGGGCACTACCGGCAGCGCGGCGGCTACCACGGCCACTACCGCCAGGGCGGCTTCCACGGCCATTACAAGAAGCGCCGCGGCTGGTAAGCGGTCACGCCGCGGCTGGTAAAGCCGCTGGTGAAGCTCCTGGTAGAAGCAGCAGCGGGTGAGAACGCGGGCGGCCCGTCCGCAGCAGGACCGCCCGCGTCTCCCCGTGACCGGATCAGGCGGGATCGATGGTCACGGGAGTGTGCAGCACCCGGTCGGGCCCGACGACCCGCCGCTCGCCGACGATGTCGACGGTGGCCGTGCACGGCAGGTCGCTCACCGACGGGCCGACGAAGATCTCGAGCGCGCCCGGGTCGACCACGCGCCGCAGGTCGCGGCCCACGAACGCGGTCCGGTCGGCGTGCAGCGTGAAGGTCACCCGTGCCGCCTCGCCCGCCGCCAGCGGCACCCGGGCGAAGCCGGCGAGCTGCCGCAGCGGCCGGGTCACCTCGGCGTGCACATCGTGCAGGTAGAGCTGCACGATCTCCTCGCCGTCGCGCGGGCCGTCGTTGGTGACCCGCACCGACACCGACACCGAGCCGTCGGCCGGCAGCGTCGACGCGCTGACGGCCAGGTCGCCGTACGAGAAGGTGGTGTAGGAAAGCCCGTGCCCGAAGCCGTGGAGCGGTGACGGGTCGAGGTTGCTGACGCCCTCGCTGAACGCGCCGAGCGGGGGCTGCAGGTAGGTGCCGGGGCCGCCGCCGGCCAGGCGCGGGATCTGGACGGGCAGCTTGCCGCTGGGGTTGATCCGGCCGCTGAGCACGCCGGCCAGGGCCGCGCCGCCCTCCTCCCCCGGCATGAAGGACTGCAGGGTCGCGGCGGCGGAGGTGAAGGCGCCGAGCGCGTACGGCCGGCCGGAGACCACGACGAGGACGACGGGCGTGCCCGTCGCGAGCAGGGCCTCGACGAGCTCCGCCTGGACGCCGGGCAGGGTCAGGTCGGGCACGTCACAGCCCTCCCCCGACGTGCCGCGCCCGAACAGGCCGGCCCGGTCGCCGACGACGGCGATGCACAGGTCGGCGTCGCGGGCGGCGGCGACGGCGGCCGCGATGCCGTCGCGGTCCTCGTCGCGGATCGGGCAGCCGGCGTCGTACGTGATCCGGTCGTCCGGGAACTCGGCGCGCAGGGCGGTCAGGAACGAGTCGGCCTCGACCCCGATCCCGTATTCGGGGTAGTCGCCGAGGACGTGGTTCGGGTAGGAGTAGCAGCCCATGAACGCCTGCGCGTCGTCGGCGCAGGGGCCGGCGACGGCGATCCGGCGCGGCGGGGCGCCGGGGGTCAGCGGGAGCACGCCGGCCGGGTTGTCGAGCAGCACGATCGAGCGTTCGGCCAGCTCGCGGGCCAGTTCGCGGTGCGCCGGGCTGTCCAGGTCGATGCCCGCGCCCGCGGCGACCGAGCCCTCCGGCGTCCAGTCCGGGTCGAGCAGGCCCAGCTCCGCCTTCTGGATCAGGACGCGGCGGGCGGCGCGGTCGACGAGGTGCTCGGGGACGCGGCCGGCGCGGACCAGCTCGATCAGGCCGGGACCGTAGCCGGCGGTGTGCGGCAGTTCCACGTCGATGCCCGCGGTCAGGGCCTGCGCGCCCGCCTCGGCGAGGCCGTCGGCGACGCGGTGCATGGTCGACAGGAACGGGATGGACCAGTAGTCGGAGACCACCGTGCCCTCGAAGCCCCATTCGTCGCGCAGCACGCCGGTCAGCAGCGCCGGGTCGGCGCCGACCGGGATGCCGTCGATCTCGGAGTAGGAGTTCATGACCGAGCGGGCGCCGCCGGACCGGACGGCCGCCTCGAAGGACGGCAGGATGACCTCGCGCAGCTCGCGGGGGCCCATGGCGACCGGCGCGTGGTTGCGGGCGCCGCGCGACGCCGAGTAGCCGGCGAAGTGCTTGCAGGTCGCCACGACGTCCCGGCTCTCCAGACCGCGCACGTACGCGACGCCGAGCTCGGCGACGAGGAAGGGGTCCTCGCCGAGCGTCTCCTCGACCCGGCCCCAGCGGTAGTCGCGGACCACGTCGAGCACCGGCGAGAGCCCCTGGTGCACGCCGACGGCCCGCATGTCCGCCGCGATCGCCGCCGCCATCGCCTCGACGCGCGCCGGGTCGAACGTGGCGGCCCAGGCCAGCGACGCCGGGAAGACGGTGGCGCCCAGGGTCGTGAAGCCGGTGAGGCACTCCTCGTGCACGATCGCGGGGATGCCGAACCGGGAGGCGGCCACGACGGCGCGCTGCAGCTCGACGACCCGGGCGCGGCCCTGCTCGGCGGTGACCGGGCGGGTGCCGAGCGGGCGGGTGAGGTGCCCGATGCCGTGCTCGACCGCGTCCTCGAGGGGCCGGTTCCCGGCGCTGAACGCCTCCTGCATGGGGGCGACCTCGCCGGTGGACGTCGCACCGAAGCCGGGCCAGACGCTGCCGAGCTGGGCGACCTTCTCCTCGAGGGTCAGCGCCGCGAGCAGGGCGTCCGCCCGCTCGGCCGCGGTGCGCGAGGGGTCGGCCCAGAGGGCGACCGGGTGCTCCACCCCCGGATGAACAACTGTCATGGCGCTCCCACCGAAAATTCCGGACTTGTTCCGGACGGTAGTGGCAGTCTCTCCCAAGGCCAGGTCGCACGCAATACGCGAACGGCGCCGATG
>CAKUMG010000333.1 GCA_934667465.1 uncultured Actinoplanes sp.
CGCCGGTGATCTGCGCGACCACGTCGTTGAGCGATTCGAGGTGCTGGACGTTGACCGTGCTCAGCACGTCGATCCCGGCGGCGAGCAGTTCCTGCACGTCCTGCCAGCGCTTGCCGTGGCGGGCGCCCGGCACGTTGGTGTGTGCCAGCTCGTCCACCACGGCCAGCTCGGGCCTGCGGGCCAGGATCGCGTCGAGGTCCATCTCGGTGAAGCCCGCGCCGCGGTAGCGCATCTCCGTGCGCGGGATCACCTCGAGCTCGCCGATCATGTTGTGCGTGTGCTTGCGGCCGTGCGTCTCCACGAACCCGATGACGACGTCGGTACCGCGTTCGGCGCGCCGGTGCGCTTCCTCCAGCATCGTGTAGGTCTTGCCGACGCCGGGTGCGGCGCCCAGATAGATCCGGAGTTCCCCGCGCGCCATCGCTGTTACTTTCTCCCGTCGAGGGCCAGGTTGAGCTCGAGCACGTTCACGCCGGGCTGGCCGAGGAAGCCCAGGGCGCGGCCGTCGGTGTGCTCCTCGACCAGCGCGCGTACGGCGTCCTCGGTCAGGCCGCGCTCGCGGGCGATCCGCGGCACCTGCAGCGCGGCGTACGCGGGGCTGATGTGCGGGTCGAGCCCGCTGCCGCTCGCGGTGACCGCGTCCCCCGGCACGACGGGCTCCTTGTCCGTGCCCCGGATCGGGGTCATGACCCCGCCGAGCGCCTGGTAGTCCTCGCCGGCCTTCGCGGGTTCGACGGTGACGCCCTCGTACGTGGCGACGAACGGCGTCCCGGTCTGGTTGACCGACACGACCCGGGTGATCGGCCCGGTGAACCCGTCGCGGTGGAAGACCGCGAGCACGGCGCCGACCCCGTCGGTGGTGCAGTAGGGCCGCGACCCGTCGACGCCCTCGAGCGTGCCGACGGCGAGGCTCCGCGCGCAGACCTGGGTGAGCAGGCTCTGCGACGCGTCGTCCGGGTTGTCGGCGAGCGTGTCCACGATGCTCTCCGGGCCGAGGTTGCTGGCCGAGGTGCTCGTGGGGTCGTAGCCGTCGCCGGCCGCCGACGGGCGCGACTGGAAGTAGCGTGGTGCGGCGTTGCCGTCCGCGTCGGTGAAGGACTGGCCGATGAGGCGGCTGCCCGCCGACGCGACCAGGGAGCCGTCCGCCTTGTCCGACAGCCCGGGCATCCGGCCCACCGCCACCATCAGCAGCGGATAGGCCAGGCCGACCAGCGCGGTCAGGACCAGCAGTGCCCGCAGCGCGGCGAGGTGCTGGGAGATCCAGGAGGGAAGTCGCATGGTGATCAGATCCCGGGGATGAACTGGACGAAGAGGTCGATGAGCTTGATGCCGGCGAACGGCGCGAGCACGCCGCCGAGGCCGTAGATCCACAGGTTGCGGCGCAGCAGCGCGCCGGCGCTGGACGGGGTGTATCGCACGCCCTTGAGGGCGAGGGGGATCAGGGCGACGATGACCAGGGCGTTGAAGATGACCGCGGACAGGATCGCCGAGCCCGGTGAGTGCAGCCGCATGACGTTGAGCGCGTCGAGCCCGGGGTAGACCGCGGCGAACATGGCCGGGATGATCGCGAAGTACTTGGCGATGTCGTTGGTGATGGAGAACGTGGTCAGCGCCCCGCGGGTAATGAGCAGCTGCTTGCCGATCTCCACGATCTCGATCAGCTTGGTCGGGTCGCTGTCGAGGTCGACCATGTTGCCGGCCTCCTTCGCGGCCGACGTGCCGGTGTTCATCGCGACGCCGACGTCGGCCTGCGCGAGCGCGGGCGCGTCGTTCGTACCGTCGCCCGTCATCGCGACGAGCCGGCCGCCCTCCTGCTCCTTCTTGATCAGGGCGAGCTTGTCCTCGGGCGTCGCCTCGGCCAGGAAGTCGTCGACCCCGGCCTCGTCGGCGATGGCCTTGGCGGTCTGCGGGTTGTCACCCGTGATCATGACCGTACGGATGCCCATGCGCCGCATCTCGGCGAAGCGCTCGCGCATGCCGGACTTGACGACGTCCTTCAGGTGGATGACGCCGAGCACGCCCTCGGTGTTCGACGCGACCACCAGCGGCGTACCACCGGAGCTGCTGATCCGGTCGACGATGTCGGTGACCTCGACGGGGCTGGTCTTCGCCCATTTGAGTACGGCCGTCGCGGCGCCCTTGCGGATCTGGCGCTCGCCCAGGTCGACGCCGCTCATCCGGGTCTGCGCCGTGAACGGGACGAACGTGGCGTGGGGCAGCAGCCCGGGTTCCTGCTCGCGCAGGCCGAACTGCTCCTTGGCGAGGATCACCACCGACCGCCCCTCGGGGGTCTCGTCGGCGAGGCTGGCGAGCTGGGCGGCCTCCGCGAGGGTCGCGGCGGTCACCCCGTCGACGGGCACGAACTCGGCGGCCTGCCGGTTGCCGAGGGTGATCGTGCCGGTCTTGTCCAGCAGCAGCGTGTTCACGTCGCCGGCGGCCTCGACGGCGCGACCGCTCATGGCGAGCACGTTGCGCTGCACGAGGCGGTCCATGCCGGCGATGCCGATCGCGGACAGCAGCGCGCCGATCGTGGTGGGGATCAGGCACACGATGAGCGAGACGAGCACGATGCCGGTCACGCCGTCCGCGCCGATCGCCGCGGTGTCGGGCGCCGCCGCCTGCCACGCCTTCGAGAAGACGGCAAGCGGTTGCAGCGTCACGACCGAGAGCAGGAAGATCAGCGTCAGCGCGGCGAGCAGGATGTTGAGCGCGATCTCGTTGGGGGTCTTCTGCCGGTTGGCGCCCTCGACCAGGGCGATCATCCGGTCCACGAAGCTCTCGCCCGGCTTCTGGGTGATTCTGACGACGATCCGGTCCGACAGGACCCTGGTGCCGCCGGTGACCGCGGACCGGTCGCCGCCGGACTCGCGGATCACCGGCGCGGACTCGCCGGTGATCGCGGACTCGTCGACGCTGGCGATGCCCTCGACGACGTCGCCGTCGCCCGGGATGACCTCGCCGGCCTCCACCACGACGGTGTCGCCCTGCCGCAGCTCGGGCGCGGGGACCTGCTCCTCGCCGCCGTCCCTGGTCAGCCGGCGCGCGACCGTGTCGGTCTTCGACTGGCGCAGCGCGGCCGCCTGGGCCTTGCCACGGCCCTCGGCGACCGCCTCCGCCAGGTTCGCGAAGATCACCGTCAGCCAGAGCCAGACCGTGATGATCCACGACAGGGTGCCCGGGTCGGTGATCGACAGGACGGTGGTGAACACCGCGCCGGCCTCGACGATGAGCATGACGGGGTTGCGCCACAGGGTGCGCGGGTCGAGCTTGCGCAGGGCGTCGGGCAGCGACTTGACCAGCTGCTTCGGGTCCAGGAGACCGCCTTCGACGCTGCGCTTCTTCGTGGGGGCTTCGGGGGCGGGTTTTTCCATCAGGGCAGTCATGAGAGACCCTCCGCGATCGGGCCGAGTGCGAGGGCGGGCAGGAAGGTCAGCGCGACCAGGATGACGGTGACGCCGACGACCATCCCGACGAACAGGGGTTGGTGGGTGGGCAGGGTGCCCTCGGACTCGGGCGCGGCCTTCTGCCGGGCCAGGGAGCCGGCGAGCGCGAGCACGAGCACGATGGGCAGGAAGCGGCCGAGCAGCATGGCCAGGCCCAGGGCGGTGTCCCACCACGGGGTGTTGACCGTGATGCCGCCGAACGCGGAGCCGTTGTTGTTGGCGGCGCTCGTGAACGCGTACAGGACCTCGGAGAGGCCGTGCGGGCCCACGTTGAGCGCGGTCTCGTTGTTGCCGGTGGCGAACGCCGCGGCCGTGCCGGCCAGCACCAGGGTCGGGGTGACCAGGAAATAGAGCGAGGCGAGCTTGATCTCGGTCGCGCCGATCTTCTTGCCGAGGTATTCCGGGGTGCGGCCGACCATCAGGCCCGCCACGAAGACCGTGATGATCGCCAGAATGAGCATGCCGTAGAGACCCGAACCGGTGCCGCCGGGCGCGACCTCGCCGAGCATCATGTTGATCATCGGCATCATGCCGCCGAACGACGTGAACGAGTCGTGGAACGAGTTGACCGCGCCGGTGGAGGTCAGCGTCGTCGCCGCGGCGAACGTCGCGGAGTCGGAGACGCCGAACCGGACATCCTTGCCCTCCAGGGCCGCGCCGACCGCCTGCGGGACGGTGCCGCCGCCGTTGGTCTCGAAGACCACGGTCAGGGTGATGCTCGCGAGGGCGAGGATGCCCATCACGGCCACGATCGCGTACCCCTGCCGATTTTGACCCACCATGCGGCCGAACACCCGCGGCAGGCTGAACGGGATCAGGAAGATCAGGAAGATCTGGATCCAGTTGGTCCACGCGGACGGGTTCTCGAACGGGTGGGCCGAGTTCGTGTTGTAGAAGCCGCCGCCGTTCGTGCCGAGCAGCTTGATTGACTCCTGCGACGCCACCGGGCCGCCGGTGATGTGCTGCGCGGCGCCGGTCAGCGTCGTCACGTCGGTGCCGCCGGACAGGTTCTGCACGACGCCGCCGACCATGAACACGAGCGCGGCGAGCGCGGCGACCGGGAGCAGGATGCGCAGCGTGATCCGGGTCAGGTCGACCCAGAAGTTGCCCAGCCCCGGGTTCCTGCGGGCCGCGAAGCCGCGGATCAGGGCCACCGCCACGGCGATACCGACGGCCGCGGAGACGAAGTTCTGCACCGCGAGGCCGGCCATCTGGACGAGGTGACCCAGGGTCGACTCACCCGCGTACGCCTGCCAGTTGGTGTTGGCGACGAAGCTGACGGCGGTGTTCCACGCGATGTGATCGGTGACCGCGGGCAGCCCCAGCGACAGCCACAGCTTGTCCTGCACCCGCAGGAACAGATAGAGGAACAGGATCGAGACCGCGGAGAACGCGAGGACGCTGCGGGCGTAGACGCCCCAGGTCTGCTCGGCGGCGGGGTTGACGCCGACGAGCCGGTAGACGCCGCGCTCCACGACGTTGTGCTTCGTACCGGTCACTACCCGGTACATGTAGTCGCCGAACGGCCGGTAGACCGCGACGAGCGCGATCAGCAGCGCGGCGATGAACAGCCAGCCGGCCATCAGAACTTCTCCGGGAAGAGCAGGGCGGCGAGCATGAAGCCGCCGAGCAGGACGGCCACGATCAGGCCGATGAGATTGACGGCGCTCACGAGCGTTCGACCGCCCGGACCAGCACGGTCAGCGCTGCGAACAGCGCCACCGTGAGAAGGACGAACACGACGTCGGCCACGAGGACTCCTAGACGAGGGGGGTGCTTGGTGCTTGGTTCGAGGCCAAGCACAGCGCGTCCGAAACCCCGTGTCATCGGCGTTCACACGATGACTACGCGGCCCCGGTCCTTCTTCACGCGTTCTTGACGGGCCGGGTGACCACCGTCACGGGAATCCTCAGACCGCGCCCACCCGCGCCGATTTTCAGGGAGACCGGCGTCCGGTGGTGGCGCCCCGCCATCTGGAGCCCGTATGCCCCGCCTCGCCGACATCAGCGTCGCCAAGCGCCTCTCCTCGATCGTCGTCACCGGCGCCCTCGTCACCGGCCTCGTGACCGGGATCGGCATGTGGTCCCAGGAGCAATTGACCGTCAACGCGGAGCAGTTGCGGGCCTACACCGCCACCAAGGCGGCGCTGAACCATCTGGACACCCGCGAGAGCGAGTTGAAGGCCGACGCCTATCGGGCCGTCGTCGGCGAGGACACCACCGCGGACACGGCCGACGATGTCGCCGCGGCCTCCGAGGCCCTGGCCGCGGCGAGCGCCATCGACCTGCACGGCGACGTCGACGACCAGATCGACCAGCTGGCCACCAACGTCACGGCCTTCAGCACGTTCGTGACCACGTTCGTCGCCGACGTGAAGACCGACGCCGCGGGCCTGCGCGCCCGCTACCCCGAGATCGCCGCGCAGAACACCGCCCTCGGCGACAAGCTCGACGATGTGCACGCGCAGATCGACGAGGAGATCGCCGAACACCAGCAGGCCCTCGTGGACGCGAAGAGCTCGGCCCGTTTCTGGATGCTGCTGGTCGCCACGCTGGGCCTGATCGCGCTGGTGCTGCTGTCGGTGCCGCTGGTCCGCTCGATCCTGCGCCCGGTCCGCCGCGTCGGCGAGGTCGTCGCGGCCCTCGCCGCCGGGGACCTGACGCAGCGCACGGGCATCGACTCCCGCGACGAGCTGGGCGTCATGGCCGCCGAGCTCGACCGGGCGATGGGCACGCTGCGCGACGCGATGCACGCGATGGCCGGCAACGCCGACACGCTCGCCGGGGCGGCCACCCAGCTCGCCGCGACCAGCTCCGAGATCGCCGACGCCACCGGCAAGACCAACGCACAGACCGGCGCCGCCTCGACCGAGGCCGACGAGATCTCCCGCAACGTGCAGACCGTCGCCGCCGGCGGCGAGGAGATGAGCCTCTCCATCCGCGAGATCGCCCAGAACACGAACCAGGCCGCCGACATCGCCGGCCAGGCCGTCTCCGAGGCGGCTCTGGCCACCCAGAGCGTCGAACGGCTCGGCGACTCGAGCGCGGAGATCGGCAACGTCATCAAGCTGATCACCTCGATCGCCGAGCAGACCACCCTGCTCGCGCTGAACGCCAC
>CAKUMG010000334.1 GCA_934667465.1 uncultured Actinoplanes sp.
GCACCGCGGGTTGTGCCCACGCCAGCACCGCGGGCTGTGCCCACGCCAGCACCGCGGGCTGTGTCCGTGCCCGCACCGCGGGTCGTGTCCGCGCTCCGGGCCGTGCCTGTGTCCGCGCTCCGAGCCGTGTCCGCGCCCCGGGCCGTGCCCGCACCCGCACTGCGGGTCGTGTCCACACTCGCGCCCCGGGCTGTGCCCGCACGCCAGGCCGTGCCCGCACGCCAGGCCGTGCCCGCACGCCAGGCCGTGCCCGCACGCCAGGCCGTGCCCGCACTCGCGTTCCGGGCCGCGCCCCCACGCCAGGTCGTGCCCGCTCCCGCAGTCACGCCCTGGGTTGCACCTGCGGTCGTGCCCGCACCTCAATTCGTGCCCGCACCCGAGCCGGTGCCTCTGCCCAGACCTGCGTGGCGTTTTTCGGTGAGGGCGCTGCGAGGGCTGCGCTCGTCCGTTGTGGGCGACCTGCTGGTGGCATTCAGCGGCCTTTTCCGGCTGTGTCGAAGGAATCAGCGCGGCCTCATAAGAGAATTGCCGATTTGCCATTCCCTGCCGTGGCTTTGCTCATTATCGGTGCGGTGGAAAGATGGCGCGGGCGGGTCAGGACGCGGTGCCGGGGCGGACGGGGATCTGCATTTCGGTGACCCATTTGCCGACGTCCGGCGGGCAGTCGAGGTAGACCTCGCGGGCGAACCCCGGCTCCACGGCCCGGTGGCCGTTGTCGTCGATCCAGGTGGCGATCTTCTGGTTGGTGCGGAACGCCTCCGACATCGGCCCCTGGTGCAGCGCCGTCGCGGCGTGCTCGAGCGGCGGCAGGGTGACCACCTCGAACCCGCTCTCCGGGTCCGCGTCGGCGGCGCCGATCGGGAACGCGGCGTGCACGGCGATGGTCTCGTCGCCGGGTCCGGCCGGGGCCGGTTCGTACCAGGCGGTCGGCGGGCCGGTCATCGGCACCCCGGCGGACTCCAGGAGCTCGGCCAGGCGGGGGAAGAGCGGGGTGAGGTTCTCGGTGATCGACGTGGGGTGGTCGTATCCGGCGGCGGTGCCGGACAGGTGCGCCACCCGCAGCGCCGGGATGTGCTTGAGGACGACGTCTCCGGTGTCCATGTGTCCCTCACTCTCGATCATGCGGAGGCGCGCGTCGACCTGGGCCAGGCGGGCGGTGTCCTGCCGCATGCGCGAGGCCAGCTCGGCCCGGCGCAGGCGCAGCATGCCGCGCATCTCGGCGGCGTCCAGCTTCTCGTCGATCAGTGTCTGCACCTCGTGCAGGCTGAACCCCAGATCCTTGAGGGCGGTCACCCGGTTGAGCAGGCGCAGCTGCTCCGCGCTGTAGAAGCGGTAGCCGCTGTGCGGATCGACGTGGGCTGGGCGCACCAGGCCGAGGGCGTCGTAGTGGCGCAGCATGCGCACCGACACCCGGCCCAGGCCGGCGAACTCTCCAATACTGAACATGGTCCACTCACCCTCCCGCCTGACACTGTGTCAGGGTCAAGCGGGAAACACAGCTGCCGGGCGTGGACCACGCCCGGCAGCTGACCAGGGAATGCTCAGGGGACGACGCGGGTGGCGGGGGAGTCTCCGGTGATCCCGGCCCGGTCGGTGAAGGCGGTGACCGGCGTGGTGCCGAGCGGGCTCCCGTCCGCGGCGAACGCCGTGACGGTCGCCTTGGCCGCCGGGGCGAGCGTTCCCGTCCCGTGCCCGTCGGCGTCCAGCGGGATCGTGACGGGCGCGGCCCCCTCGACCGCCAGCTCCACCGACGTGGCGCCCTCCGGACCGACGACCTGGAGCTGCGAGGTCTTGCCGTCCCCGCCGTCGGCGCGCATCCGCCAGGCCAGCGGCCGCTTGTCGGCGCCCGCGGCCGGCAGCAGCAGGCTCAGGTCCTCGCGGTAGCTGCCGGCGGTGCCGTGGAACGCGAAGGCGAGCACGCCCTTGCCCGGCTCCTGCAGCGTGAACAGCGCCGCGGGCTGCCCGTTGACCGTGCCCGCCCACCGGACCTTGATCGTGAGCCCGGTGGGCGGCAGCCCGGTGTCCGTGATCTTCGCCGGGATCCACGTCCGGAGCTCGGGGATCGGCAGGTCACCGAGTTCCGGGGCGGGGGTCTCCAGCAGCTCGCCACCCCAGCCGGTGCCACCGTCGACCTGGAGGTTCTCGCCGTCCAGGGTCGCGGTGAAGGTGAGGGTCGGCGCGACCGGGGCGACGGGCAGCACCGTCTCGACGATGCCGCTGCCGGCCGCGCCGGTCACGGGCGGGTCGTGCTTCACCCTGCCGTCGGCGCCGTACTCGAAGCCCTGGCCGACCGAGACGGTGGAGCCTGCCGGGCCTACGACGACGGCGTAGCCGGGCTTGTCGCTGGACGTGTCCGCATTCGCCGTGGCCGCCTGCTTGCTGTCGACGTTGCCGGATTCGGACATCTGGCGAGGGGTGGCCCCGGCCGGCCCGGCGTACCAGACGAGCTGCGGGTCGGTGATGAAGCCCCAGCGCACCGGCACATAGGCCAGCATCAGACGGGCGTCGCCGACGTCCCCCGCGTACAAAAACTTGATCTTCGCCCGGTCGGTGATCTTCCAGAGGCCCTCGTCGTCGCGCATGTCCTGGATCTCCGCGCGCATCCCCTCGAGCCAGGCGGTGTCCCCGGCGAGCGAGCCGCGCAGGGGGCTGTCGACCAGGGGTTCGTTCACCGAGGCGATCGCGAGGCCGGGCGCCCAGCCGGGCATCGGCACGAGCCCCGACTGCAGCCCGAGCAGCGCGACCGTGGTCACGGCGAGCGCGCCGATCCGGGCCCGGCGGGACCGCTTGTGCCGGGTCTCGCGGCGCGAGAACGCCGGCCACGGGTCCTCGGGAACGTCCAGGGCGGCCGCGGTGTCGTGCATTCTGTCGCGCAGGGTGGTCATGCGTGGCTCTCCTTGAGGGAAGGGACGATGCCGGACGAAGCGCGCAGCCGTTCCAGGCCGCGGGACGCGTGACTCTTCACCGTGCCGACCGAGCAGCCGAGGGCGGCGGCCGTGTCCGCCTCGGTGAGATCCTCGAAGTAGCGCAACACCAGCACCGCGCGCATCTTGGGCGGCAGGGTGCGCAGCGCGGCCAGCAGCTGCTGTCGCTGTTCGATCTGACCGTACGGGTCATCGGTGCGCGCCGAGTCGGCCGGCAGCGCGGGCACCTCGCCGAAGCTGCGGCGCCGGCGCCACGAGATCGCCGTGTTGACCATCGCCCGGCGCACGTACGCCACCGGCGCGTCCATCGCCTGTACCTTGCGCCACTTGCGGTGGGTCTTCTCCAGCGCGGACTGGACCAGGTCCTCCGCGTAGCTCCGGTCACCCGTGAGCAGATAGGCCGACCGCGTCAGCGGCCCCCAGTGCTCCTGGACGAACTCCCGGAACCCGTCGTCACCCGCACTCATCAGGCCCCCGGTTTGCCATGTCGGTCGTCATCACACATGGCAAACGCCATCATCGGCAGCGAAGGTTGAGAAGCAAGGAGATCATTTCTTCCGGTAGCCATTCGCCGCCCGCCCTGCCCTCCGTAGGCGTGCTCCAACTCTGGGGGAGAGACGTAAGCTTGGGGTGTGGGTGAGTTCTCTGAGCGCGTCAAAGCGAGTAACGCCCAGCCGCCGGTGGGCTACCTTCCGTACGGCGACCGAAAGCCATACGTCGTGGCGGAATCACTCGCGGCGCTGACGGGTCCGACCCATGGCGTGGTCACCCTGCCCCGCCATCTCGATTGGTCCGGCCATGCCGAGTATGACCTGAGCCGGCCCGCACGGTTGGCCGGCATGTACAAGGTGGTGCTCAGCGAGGCCGCCGGCGTCGAGGATCTGTGCACCTGGCTCGAGGGTGAATCGCTCGTCCGGCTCTGGCCCACCCTCTGGTTGCCGCCGCAGCTCCGGCGACGCTGGGAAGAGCGCTTCCCGGAACTGGCAGCCGCCCGTCCGGTTGCCGTGTAACCAGTGGATCCGTTTCACGAACGGCTCGCCCGGCTCGGTCTCGCGACCGCAGGTCGCTACGGATTCGCGCTTGCCGGCGGTTACGCGGTTCAGGCAGCCGGCTTTCTCGAGCGCCCGAGCGAGGATGTCGACCTGTTCACTGCATGGGACCGCCGAGGCGACTTCGACACGGCGGTCACCGCTGTGATTCAGGCATACCCTGACGACGGCGTGGCGGTGGAGATCGAACGACGACACGACACCTTCGCCCGCCTGATGGTCACCCAGGGTGATCTTGCGGCTAAGGTGGAGATGGGCGTGGATTGGCGAGCCAACGATCCGATCCTGATGTCCATCGGTCCGGTTCTGCATCCTGACGACGCAGTCGCGAACAAGATGAGCGCGCTCTACGGCCGAGCGTTCGCCCGTGACTTCATCGACATCGACGCCACCCTGGAATCGGGCAGATATACCCACGAGGATCTCCTGTCCCTGGCCGAACGCGCCGATCCGGGCTTTGACCGGCGCATCTTCGCCGGAGCCCTCGGCCAGGTCGTGGTGCTGGATCCGGCGGAGTTCGGGCAGTACGGAATCAGCGGTCGAGCGCTCGACGGCATCCGGAGCCGTTTTGGGACGTGGCGTCGCGATCTGCTTGCCGAGCGGCCGCCGGATGGAAAGCCGATACAGGGCCGGCCGTAGTGATCGCCGGGACGCGGCGACGCTCAGCCTCGGCCAGTTGACCGGCGTGATGGCCACGACTGATCGACGTGGAGCCGGATGGACCGTCACCCTGTGCGGTCCGTCCGGTGGCGGCAGTCCGATTCAGTGGGCGGTGTTCTTCCAGTAGCCGCAGAAGTACACGTGCTCCTTAGCGAAGCCGCGCTCGGTGCACAGATGGCGCCGCACGGTGGTCACCATCGTCGACTCGCCCGCGACGAAGGCGTACGGCTGGGTGGTGGGCAGTGCCAGCTCCCGCAGCGTGCGGAGGACGACATCGCTGGTCCCCGGCGCAGCCGTCCCACGGTGCAGCCAGGTCACCGCGGCCCCGGCGGGCGGGGAGATCGGGATCTCGTCGGCGGCGGAGCCCACCTCGATCAGCGCGATCGTGGGGACCTCCGCGACGGTGACCGCCGCGCTCAGGGCGGGCAGAGCGGTGTCGTCGCCGATCAGGAGCTGCCAGGCGGTGCCGGGCGGCGGGGCGTACTCGGCGCCGTCGCTGAGCACGCCGATCCGGTCGCCGACCGCCGCCCGCCCCGCCCACGCCGAGGCCGGCCCGGTGTCGCCGTGCAGCACGAAATCGATCTCCAGCTCGCGCCGCTCGACGTCGAGGCGCCGTACGGTGTAGTTGCGCACGATCGGGCGGATGTCCGAAGGCATGGCCTGCAGCGCCGGCCACCACTGCTCCGAGTCGGGCAGGTGCAGGCCGGCGCCGGGCTCCGGGGCGAGGAAGATCCGGACCAGGTGGTCGGGGCCGTCGTAGCCGAAACGGTCGAGTCCGGGGCCGGTCACCGTGATCCGCCGCAGGTGCGGCGTGAGCGTGCGCACCGCCACGACCTCGGCCTCCATCGGGCGCAGGATGCGGGTGCCGGCCGGTTCGGTGGCAAGGCTCATGACAAGTCTCCTCAGTGGTCGGAGGCGCGCTTCCGGTGACTTGGAAGTTAGGTTAGCCTGACCTGTGTTCGAGCGGGATCCCCGTCGTGGCTTATCGAAGGTGGCGGATTGCTTCAGACGAGGGAGAGGGCACCGGCCTGGCACCGGCTGCTGCCCGGGCTCGGCGCTGCCGTGCTGCTCCTGGCCCTGGTGGCGGTCGCCGGCGTGGCCGTCGGCGCCCAGTCCGTGGCACCGGGCGTCATCGTGGACGCGCTGCTGCACTACGACCCCGCCGACGGGGATCACCTGATCGTCCACACGATGCGCCTGCCGCGTACGGCCGTGGGGCTGCTCGTCGGCATGGCGCTCGGCGCGGCCGGCGCCGTCATGCAGGGTGTGACCCGCAACCCCCTCGCGGACCCGGGCATCCTGGGCGTCAACGCGGGCGCGGCGCTCGCCCTCGTGCTCGGGATCAGCGTCTTCGGCGTGACCACCCTGAGCGCGTACGTGTGGTTCGGCTTCGCCGGCGCCGCCGTGACCGCGGTGCTCGTCTACAGCATCGGCGCGCTCGGCCGCGACCGCGCCACCCCGGTCAAGCTGGCCCTTTCCGGCGCCGCGGTCAGCGCCGCCCTCGCGTCGCTGACCAGCGCGATCATCCTCACCGACACGGACGCGTTCGAGCGCCTGCGGCTCTGGCAGATCGGCTCGCTGGCCGGCCGGGACGCGGCCCTGGTGGGCCAGGCGGCGCCGTTCCTGGCCGCCGGTGCGCTGCTCGCCGTCCTATCCGGACGCGCCCTCAACGCGCTTGCGCTCGGCGACGACGTGGCCCGCTCGCTCGGCCAGCGGGTCGGCCTGAGCCGGGCGCTCGGCGCGCTCAGCGTCGACGTGTACGACGGTCCCCTGCAGCTCGACGTCGCGCTCCAGCGCGTCGACCAGCAGCGCGCCCAGGCCCTGGCCTCCGACCCGGTGCGCCTGGCCGGCGTGGTGGACCAGGTCGTGGTGATAGCGGCAGAGGCAGACGAGGTTGTCGAGTGCGGTGTCGCCGCCGTGG
>CAKUMG010000335.1 GCA_934667465.1 uncultured Actinoplanes sp.
CGGCGGCGGCACCGGCCGGACGCTCGAGGCCGTCGCCTCCCCCGAGGTCCGCGCCCTGGTCCCCCGCGAGGAGAAGCTGCTCGGCCTCCGCCGCGAGCGCACCCGCCTCGCCGACGAGCAGGCCCGCCTCGCCGCCGCGGGCCCCGACCCACTGCCCGAGCACCCGCACGCCCACCTGCGTCACCGCCGCCTCCCCCTGCAGCCGGCCGGCGGCATCCGCGGCCGCGTCCTCTCCTGGTGGGCGGTCCTGAGCACCCCCCTAATCCTGTACGCCGTGGGCGCCGCCATCTCGCCGATCGGCACCACGAGCTCCATCACCGCGGCCCTCTACGTGTTCCTGCTGCTCTCCCTCGAGGGCCTGGCCCGCGGCAAGTTCCTGGCCATCGCGCTGCGCCTGGTCGCGGCCGCGGTCGCGATCACCGCCCTGATCTTCCTGTGGGCCGACTTCCGCTACGTCGTGACCGCGCTCCTCTTCGCCGCCGCCGCGATGGTCCTCGTCGTCAACGTCCGCGAGGCCGTCCGCCGCTGACACCGGCCGCCCGCGTCCCGGCACACGACGACGGCCGCCCGGGCAACAAGCCCGCGCCCCGGCGGCGGTGGCCCGGGCGGCGAGCCCACGCCCGCAGGCGGGCCCCGGTCAGCGGCCGTAGCGGACCAGGCAGAACTCGTGGCCCTCCGGATCGGCCATCACGACGACGCGACCCTGCACGAGCACGGGCGCGAGCGCGGGACAGGAATGGACGCGACCGGCCCGCCGGCGGCAGCGAGGGCGCCGCCGGCGAACCGGGTCAGCCGCGCGAGGCCCAGTCGCCCAGCGACCAGTCGCGCACCTCGGGCATGTCCTCCAGGTGCTCCACGACGTACTGCTCGTGGCGGGCCAGTTGCGCCTCGCACCAGGCCTTGAGGCCGGCCGCGCCGGGCGGCAGCCGCTTGCTGTTGTTGATGGCGTCCATGACCAGGTGGTAGCGGGACGCCTTGTTGCGCACGGTCATGTCGAACGGCGTGGTGGTCGTGCCCTGCTCGATGAAGCCGCGCACCCGGAACCGGTCGGCGTCCGGGCGGCCGTGCACGAGCTGGTGGATCGCGCCCGGGTAGCCGTGGAACGAGAAGACCACGTCGACCGTGTCCGTGAACAGCTCGGTGAACAGGGTCTCGCTCATGCCGTGCGGGTGGTCCTTGCGCCGGGGCAGGGTCATCAGGTCGACCACGTTGACCACCCGGACCCGCAGCCCGGGCAGCTTGTCGCGGAGGATCTGCGCGGCCGCGACCGTCTCCATCGTGACCACGTCGCCGGCGCAGGCCAGGACGATGTCGGGGTCGCTGGTGCCGTCGTCGGTGCCGGCCCACTCCCAGACGCCCGCGCCGCGGGTGCAGTGCTCGATCGCCTCGTCCATGGTGAGGAACTGCAGCTGCGGCTGCTTGTCGATGACGATCAGGTTGATGTACGACCGGCTGCGGAAGCAGTGGTCGGCGACCGACATCAGCGTGTTGGCGTCCGGCGGGAGGTAGACCCGGGCGACGTCGCCGCGCTGGGTCAGCACCACCTGGATCAGCCCGGGGCCCTGGTGCGAGAAGCCGTTGTGGTCGTTGCGCCAGGCCGTCGACGTGAGCAGCACGTTGAGGCTGGGCACCTTGGCACGCCAGCCGAGGTGGCGGGCCTCCTGCAGCCACTTGCCGTGCTGCACCGTCTGCGACGCGCTGACCATGGCGAACGCCTCGTAGGTCGCGAACATGCCGTGCCGCCCGGTGAGGTTGTAGCCCTCCAGCCAGCCGTGGCAGTTGTGCTCGGAAAGCACCTCCATGACCCGGCCGTCCCGGCTGATCTGCACGTCGTCGCCGGTGACGCGCTCCATGAAGCCGCGGTCGGAGGCCTCGAACACCGCGCCGAGCCGGTTGCTGTTGGTCTCGTCGGGGCAGAACAGCCGGAAGGTGTCCGGGTTGCGGCGGTAGATGTCGCGCAGGAACTCGCCCAGCTTGCGGGTCGACTCGGCGCGCTGCCGCGCGGGCTCGGGCACTCCGGTCGCGTAGTCGCGGAAGTCCGGCAGGTCGAGGTCGCGGGTGAGCAGGCCGCCGTTGGCGTGCGGGCTGGCGCTCATCCGCAGCTCCCCGGGCGGCGCCTGGCCGGCCACGATCGCCGTGGGTGCGCCGGTCGCGTCGAACAGCTCCTCCGGGCGGTACGACCGCAGCCACGCCTCGAGCAGCGCCAGGTGCTCCGGGTTGTCCTTGACCCCGGACAGCGGCACCTGATGGGCGCGCCACGTGCCGGTGACGGTGATCCCGTCGACCTGCTCGGGACCGGTCCAGCCCTTGGGCGAGCGCAGGATGATCAGCGGCCAGCGCGGGCGCCCGCCGTCCCAGGAGCCGTCGCGGGCGGCGGTCTGGATGGCCCGGATCCGGCCCCACGACCCGGCGAGCGCGGCCGCGAACCGGTGGTGCATGCCGGGCAGGTCGTCGCCCTCGACCTCGACGACGTCGTAGCCGTGCCCCTCCAGCAGCGAGCGCACCTCGGCCGGGTCCTTGCGGGCCAGCACGGTCGGCCCGGCGATCTTGGCGCCGTTGAGGTGCAGGATCGGCAGCACCGCGCCGTCGCGGGCGGGGTTGAGGAACGAGATGCCCTTCCACGAGCCCTCGAGCGGGCCGGTCTCGGCCTCGCCGTCGCCCACCACGGCGATCGCCAGCAGGTCCGGGTTGTCCATGACGGCGCCGAACGCGTGCACCAGCACGTAGCCGAGCTCGCCGCCCTCGTGGATCGACCCGGGCGTGGTCACCGACACGTGGCTGGGGATGCCGCCGGGCGCGCTGAACTGGCGGAACAGCCGCAGCATGCCCTCCTCGTCGAGGCCGGCCCGCGGATAGACCTCGCTGTAGGTGCCTTCCAGATAGCCGGCGGCGACCAGCGCGGGCCCGCCGTGGCCGGGCCCGGCCAGGTAGATGGCCTGCTGGCCGGTCTCACGGATCAGCCGCGAGACGTGCGCGTAGATCAGCGACAGGCCCGGGCTCGTGCCCCAGTGCCCGAGCAGCCGGGGCTTGATGTCCTCCGGCGCCAGCGGACGCCGCAGCAGCGGGTTGTCCTTGAGGTAGATCTGCCCGACGGTCAGGTAGTTGCTGGCCCGCCACCACGCGTCGAGACCGGCGATGTCGGCCTCGGAGGGGTTCGCCAGGGCCCGTACGACCGTGTCCTGGTCCTGCATCGAAGCGGTCACTGTCGCTCCTCGTGGGGATCTCTTCTGGTCGTCTCCGAATCTAGGAGCACCCCCGCCGCGCTGCTACCGACCAAGGTCTAGGACCGCGGGACCAAAGTCCCGTTCCCGGTTGAGGACCTTCGACCCTGCCTCTCGTACGCTGCGCACGTGCACCGTGGACCGACACCGTCCCGCCGCAACCCGGGCCCCGGGCACAGACCGAGGAGCATGCCGTGACCTCGTACCAGGAAGCCGATCTCCGGCACGCCGCCGAGGCTGCCGTCCGGGCGCCGTCGCTGCACAACAGCCAGCCGTGGGAGTTCCGCCTGCGCGACGGCGCGATCGAGGTCCTCGCGGACCGGTCCCGGCAGCTCGCCGTCGCGGACAGCACCGGCTGGGCCGTCCGGATCGCCTGCGGCGCCGCCACCTGCAACGCCGCCCTGGCCCTCGCCGCCGCGGGCAGACCCGCGCAGGTCCTGCTGCGCCCCGCGGCCCGGGAACCGGCACTCGCCGCCCGCCTGATTCCCGCCGATCCCCGCCTGCCGACTTATGCCGAGCAGCAGCTGTACGCGGCGGTGCCGCACCGGGTCAGCCACCGCCGCCCGTTCTCCCCGGAGCCGGTCCCCGCGGAGTCCCGGATGCGGCTGCTCGAGGCCGCGCACGCCGACAACGTGCAGCTCGACCTGCTGGTGGGCATGACCGCGCTCGCGGGCTTCGCGGAGATCGCCGGCAGCGCCGACCGGGTGCTCCGCCGCGACCGCCGCTACCAGGCGGAACAGTCAGCGTGGGCGCACACCGAACGCGCGCCCGACGGCGTGCCGGTCTGGGCGGGCGGCCCCCTGCCGGAGCACCAGGACCTGCTGCCGCAGCGCCCCTTCGGCACCCGCCGCCGCGCACCGGGCCGCGACTTCGAGCCGGAGCCCCTGGTCGCGGTGCTGAGCACCGCGGCCGACCGCCCGTACGACCAGCTCCTGGCGGGTCACGCCCTGCAGCGCGTCCTGCTGACCCTGACCGGCGAGGGCCTGGCCGCCTCGATGATCTCCCAACCGATCGAGGTCCCGCCCGCCCGCGAGCAGCTGCGCCGCGCCCTGCGCCGCTCCTGGATCCCGCAGATGGCGCTGCGCATCGGCTACGGCACCGCCGGCCGCCCCTCCCCCCGCCGCCCCGTCACCGACGTCCTCCTCCCCTGACTCCCGCAACCGCGACACCGAGCGCGGCCACGACCGTGCTCCACGACCACACGGGTGCTTACGGGGCCGGGCGCGGCGGGGTCGCCATGCCGTTGCCGATGAAGAAGCTGGGATGCGGCGGCTGGTTGTACGCGGTGTTCTGCCACGCCAGCGCAAGCCGGTACTGGCTGTCCTGCAGCAGCGTGGTGATCCGCCGGTCGGTCGGCACCGGCGTCGAGTAGATCCGCAGCGCCCGGTTGTCGCTGGTCGGCCAGATCACCTCCTCGCGCCAGTCGCCGAGCAGGTCGCCGGAGAGCGACGGCGTGGCCTTGGTGCCGTTGTTGGAGTGCACGCCGGACGCGGTGAGCAGCCGCGTGTCGCCCGAGGTGCCGTACTTGTCGATCCGGGTCTGGTCGAGGAGCTCGCGGACCGGGTCGCCGTCCCACCAGGCCAGGAAGTTGCTCGACGACGGCTTGCGGCTCGCCACGACGGCGCCGGTCGGGCTACGCACGCCGTCGGCGGCCGATGACCACGACTCGGCCCCCGCGCTGCCGGCCCAGATGTCGCCGGACACGCCCCGGCCGTTGTCCCCCGCGGCGGGTGTCGACCACAAGATCTGTCCCGTACGCGCATCCGCCATCCACGACGACGGCTTGCTCGCGTCCTCGTCGACCTTGAACACCTCGAGCCCCGCCCGGGACGGGTTCAGATCGCCGACGTGCAGCGCGTCGCCGTGCCCGTACCCCGTGTTCCAGAGCCGGTTGCTGTTGTCGTCGATCGCCAGCGAGCCGTAGATGATCTCGTCGCGCCCGTCGGCGTCCACGTCGGCCACGGACAGCTGGTGGTTGCCCTGCCCCGCGGTGCCGGCGTTGGTGGAGCTGTTGCTGTCGAAGGTCCACCGCCGGGTCAGCGCGCCGTTGCGGAAATCCCAGGCCACGACGACCGTACGGGTGTAGTAGCCGCGCGCCATGATCAGGCTCGGGCGGCTGCCGTCCAGGTACGCGGTGCCCGCCAGGAACCGGTCGACCCGGTTGCCGTACGAGTCGCCCCACGACGAGACGGTCCCGCGCGGCGGCACGTACTCCACCGTCGACAGGGCGGCGCCGTTGCGCCCGTCGAACATCGTCAGGTACTCGGGCCCGGCCAGCACGTAGCCGCTGGAGTTGCGGTGGTCGGCGCTGCCGTTGCCGATGGTCTGCCCGGTGCCGGAGACGGTGGCGTCGGCGGTCTTCATCGCCACCTCGGCGTCGCCGTCGCCGTCGTAGTCGAAGACCTGGAACTGCGTGTAGTGGGCGCCGGCCCGGATGTTGCGGCCGAGGTTGATCCGCCAGAGCCGGGTGCCGTCGAGCCGGTAGCCGTCGATGTAGACGGGGTCCGTGACGCCGGACTGCGAGTTGTCCTTGGCGTTCAGCGGCTCCCACTTGAGCACCAGGTCGAGCTTCCCGTCGCCGTCGAGGTCGCCCACGCTCGCGTCGCTGGCGGCGTAGGCGGCGCTGTCCGGGTTCTGGATCGGGACGTCGAGATAACCGTTCGCGAAATTGAGCGACGGGCCCTCGGCGGCCTGTTCGGTGCCGCCGATCACGGCCCGGACGGTGTACGCGGATCCGGCCGCGGCCCCGGCGTCGAGATAGTTCGTCGACCCGGTCACGGGCGTCGTGGTGACCCGGGTACCGCCGCGGTAGACGTGGAAGCCGACGTCGTTCGGGTCGGTGGCGAGCCAGCGCCAGCTGACCAGGTTGCCGCTGCCCGAGCGGACGCTGACCAGCCCGCGGTCGAGCCGCTCGAGCTGGCGGGCGGCCTGGGCGGGCGGGGCGTGGACCGCCTGCAGGAAGCCTGCGGCGAGAAGGGCCGCGGCGAGCGTGGCGAACCGGGCGGAGCGGGCCATGCTTCCCCCTGACATTGACGCTTGTCGTTGGATGTGAACGTTCACCACCGTGCCCGCCGGTAACCGCGCCGTCAAGATGTGGAAATGTGCAGGAAATTTGCATTCGTCAATGTCCGCTCTGGTCGTGGGAACGCTCCCATGCCATGATGCGGCCGTCCTGTCCGCCGTTCTGCCCGCCGGTTCTGCCCGTCGTTCGTCCCGTCGCCCTCGTCCGCTCTTCTGCCCGGAACAGAGGCAGTCAACGTCGTTCCGCAGCCGAAGGCGGGGGGATCCTTTGCCACGGCGGTGTACCGACGTCTGGCGCATCCGG
>CAKUMG010000336.1 GCA_934667465.1 uncultured Actinoplanes sp.
ACCGGGACACGGCGCCGGGCTCGTGGCAGGACCGCGGCGACCCGGGCGTCCGCCAGGACCGCGGCGACACCGGGTCCTGGCAGGAACGCACCGGCACCGGCTCGTGGCAGGAGCGGGCCGACACCGGAACGTGGCAGAACCGCACGGACACCGGCTCCTGGCAGCGTGACGCGGAGACCCGGCAGGGCCGCCCGGCCGAGCGGCGCCCGCGCGGCCCCGAGAGCCGGCGCGAGCCCCGCCGTGGCCTCGACGCCCAGCGCGGTGTCGGCATGCCGCCGCGCCGGGACCCGAACCGTGACTACCGCCGCCGCGAGCCCGACACGAGCTGGCAGCGCGAGCTGGAGTCCGCGGCCTGGGACCGCGACCACGAGTCGGACGTGTGGCTGCGCGACAGTGACACCGGCCAGTGGCACCGCGCGACCGCCGAGGACGACGAGGACGACGAGGACGACCGGGGCGCCCGGCCTCGTCGGCGCCGCCGTGCCCCCGACAACCTGCCCGGCGGCCCGCTCGCCATCGAGAGCGGCCGCGGCACCGGCACGCCCGCCCCCGGCGACGCATCGGGCCCTCGCGGCAGCGAGGCGTTCGGGACCCGGGGCACCGACGCTCCCGGTCCCCGCGGTGGCGGGGGACGGCGTCGCGCTCCCGAGGGGCCTGCAACCAACCGCCCGTACGAGCTCGAAGCCGACCCGTCCGCCGCCGGCCCGCCGGCAACGGGGCCCACCGGCTGGCAGCGAGGCCTCGACGACCGCCCGATCTCCGCCGGCCCCGGCGGCCCGATCGGCGGCCCCGGCACGTCCTGGAGCCCGGATCCCGAAGCTCCGGGCGACCGCCCACCCCCGCCCGGCTCCAGCCCCCGGTCGGCCCCACCGGCACCGGACCGCCGCGACGCCCCACCGGCACCCGGTGGACGGGGACCCTCCGCCTGGCGCAGCGACCCCGGCCCCGACCGCCCCGTCTCGGGCATGCCGGACAGCCCGGCCTCCGGCATCCCCGACCGCCCGGTCTCCGGCCTCCCCGACCGCCCCGTCTCCGGTCTCCCGAACCGACCGGTCTCCGGCATGCCCGACCGCCCGGCCTCGGGCCTCCCGAACCGACCGGTCTCCGGCATCTCGGATCATCCGGTCTCCGGCGTGCCCGGGGAGCCGACCTCGGAAGTCCCCGGGCGTCCCGTCTCCAGCGTCCCGGCCGACGAACCGCCCCCCTGGCAGCGAGGAAGGCAGGCCGACCGGACCGGAACAGCCCGGCCCGACTGGCGCCAGGAGCTCGGCGCGCCAAAGCCCACCTCAGCGCGGCCCGACACACGGTCTGACGCGCAGGCCAACGCGCAGGCAGAACCGCAGCCCGAGGACTGGCGCGCCAAACTGCGCGCCGAGCAGGGTGAGCCCCGCCTGTCCCGCTCCGGCGACGCGGTCACCGAGATCATCCGGCTCCCGGACGAGCAGCCGGCCGCGTGGCTGCAGGCCGAGCGCGCACAGTCCGGCCGTGACCAGGGCTCCGGCTCGGCCGTCTACCGCGAGGGCGGCGGGGCCGACTGGCGCCGTGAGCTCGTGGACGAGAGCAACCTCGCCGAGGGCGAGTCCCGCCGCTACGGCACCAGCGACTTCGTCCCGTTCCGCGCTCCCACGAAGGACCCGGCTCCGCCTGCGGGGTCGCCCACCGAGGAACCCGGAACACCGGCAAGGAGCGCAGCCTCGGCCAGGGTTCCCGCCGCGAGCACCGCCGGCGGGCCGGCCGCGCGCACGGGTGCCAGCTGGCAGGACCCGCCGGACACCGAGTGGCCGCCCCGCGGCGCCGTCCTGACCTCGCCCAGCGGCGCCTACGAGCGTCGCCCGGTGAGCACGCTGACGTCGGCGTCGGCCCGGCAGAACGATCTCCTCGAACCGGACGAGGACCTGGAGGAGAACACCGGCGGGCCGCTCGCGGCGGTCGGTTACACGGTCGTCTGGTACGGCGTCCCGGTCGTGCTCTTCGTCGCCTACATGCTCATCGTCAACGGCAGCCAGCAGGGCCAGGCCTTCGACACGCTGACCAGGGCGGCGCCGCAGTTCGGCCTCTCCCTGGTGCTGAGCATGCTCGTCGCCGTCGGCCTGCGTTGGGCGAGCGGCTCCTGGAAGGCGGCCAGCGTCGGCCTCGCCTCGGCCGTCGTCGGCGGCGGACTGGCCACGGTGCTCACGTCGGCGATCACCGGCAATTCCCTCAGCTGACGAGCAAACCGCCACCACCCGGCGTACGGCTGCGGGGCACGCAACCAGAAGAGCGCGCCACCCGACCGGGCGACGCGCTCTTTCCGAGCTGAACAGCCGTGTTACTTGGCGGAGACCACGTTCACGGGGAACGTGGCGGTCACCTCGGGGTGCAGCTTGACCTGGACCTTGTAGGAGCCCGTGGTCTTGATGTGGGCCGGCAGCTCGAGGCGACGCCGGTCCAGGGCCGGACCGCCGGCGGCCTTGACCGCGTTGACGATCTCGGCCGGGGTGATCGAGCCGAACAGGCGGCCGCCGGTGCCGGACCGCGCGCTCAGCGAGACCTTGAGACCCTCGAGCTGGCCCTTGACCTCGTTGGCCTGGCCGAGGTCACGGATCTCGCGGGCCTCGCGGGCCCGGCGGATGATCGTGACCTGCTTCTCGGCGCCCTTGCTCCAGCGGATCGCGAAGCCCTGCGGCAGCAGGTAGTTACGGCCGTAGCCGTCCTTGACCTCGACGATGTCGCCGGGGGTGCCGAGGCCCGACACTTCCTGGGTAAGGATGATCTTCATATCGGTGCCTCCCCTCAGCGAGCCGTCGCGGTGTACGGCAGGAGCGCCATCTCACGGGCGTTCTTCACCGCACGGGCGATCTGCCGCTGCTGCTGCGAGGTCACACCCGTGACCCGGCGAGCGCGGATCTTGCCGCGGTCGGAGATGAACTTCCGCAGGAGAGCGGTGTCCTTGTAGTCGATGTAGGTGATCCCGTCCTTGTCGAGCGGGTTCACCTTCTTCTTCGGCTTGCGCAGTGCAGCAGCCTTGGCCATTGCTCTTACTCCTGAATATGGGAAGCCCGGCGAGGCGCGGGGCCTCGCGGGCTTGCGGTAGCCCGGTGGGGCTTAGAAGGGTGGCTCGTCATCGAAGGAGGAGGAGCTGCCACCGCCGGAGCGGTTGCTGTTCCCGGCCGGTGCCGCCGTCGACCAGGGGTCGTCGAAGGAGGAGGAGTTGCCGCCCCCACCGCCGCCGCCACCGGACTGCCGGCTGCCACCACCGCCGCCGCCTCCGAAGCCGCCGCCCCCACCGCCGCCGCCGGACCGGCTCATCTTCTGAACCTTCGCCGTGGCATACCGCAGGGACGGGCCGATCTCGTCGACCTCGAGCTCGTAGACGGTGCGCTTCTCTCCCTCGCGGGTCTCGTAAGACCGCTGGCGCAGCCGGCCCTGCACGATCACCCGAGCGCCACGCTGCAGCGACTCGGCGACGTGCTCGGCGGCGTCACGCCAGATGTTGCACGCGAGGAACAGTGGCTCGCCGTCTTTCCACTCGCCCGACTGCCGGTCCAAGGTCCGCGGCGTGGACGCGATGCGGAACTTGGCGACCGCCGCCCCCGAAGGGGTGAAGCGGAGCTCAGGGTCGTCGGTCAGGTTCCCGACGACCGTGATGGTGGTTTCTCCTGCCATGATCTTCTCCTCGCCGCTGAAGCGTCGTTCGCCGGAAAGGCTCTCAGAGCCCTACGACAAAAACGAGGCTCAGCGGGTCTCCGGCCGGATGACCTTGGTGCGCAGGATGGACTCGTTCAGCCGCAGCTGCCGGTCCAGCTCCGCCACGGCCTCGGGCGTGGCCTGAAGGTCGACGACGGCGTAGATGCCCTCGGCCTTCTTGTTGATCTCGTACGAAAGGCGCCGGCGGCCCCAGACGTCGAGCTTCTCCACCGAGCCACCCGCGGTCCGGATCACGTTCAGGTACGTGTCGAGAGACGGGGCGACGGTGCGCTCCTCGAGCGAAGGGTCGAGGATCACCATGAGTTCGTAATGACGCAAGACGTTCTCACCTCCTGTGGGCTTGACGGCCACGGTCTCTCCGTGGCAGGAGGTCTTGTGTCGCTCGCAGAAAGAAACCGTGGAGCACGACTGAAGGAACGGCCGCCCCACGGCAACACTGCGAACCGAGCCAGCATACCCGTGGCACGCGAGGCGACCAAAACAGAGAGCCCCGTCCGGGGACGGGGCTCTCTTCCGGGATCCACCCCGGCCGGCCTGCCCCGAGGGGAGGTCTGCCGGGAAGGTGGAGCCGCGGGGCGTCCGGTCCGCATTCGCTGGGTGGGACCTGGGGAGGAACGACCACACCGATGAGGTTGGAACGGCCGCCCCGCGGAGCTTGTACCGATAGCTTACGCGATGTTTGCCCGAGATGCACGTTGCGACGCATATGCCCGAATTGAGGCGGCTCCGACGCCGATCGCGCACACCGCCGCGATCACGGCGAGCAGGCCCACCGGCTCCGGCTCGGGCAGCGGGGTCATCGCCGCGACCGGCTCGGCAGCCGCCACGGCCCGCACGGGTGCCGCCTCGCGGGCCGGCGCGGCCTCGGTGGACACCGGCAGCTCGATCGGCGGTACGGAGCTCAGGAGCGCGCGGTCTTCGCCAGGCGGCATGCCCGCGAATTCCGGCGCCGGGGCGGTGGCTCCCGCCGTACCCCTCATGACTCTGGTTTTGATTCGGGGGTGAGACACGCCACCCTGCGGCAGGGAGGGCACCGCGTGGTGGGTGACCGTCGACCCGCTGGAAACGGCGGGCCTCGGCGGTGCCGGACGCTTGCCGCCGGGAGACGCGGGACGCTGCGGCGTCACCGGCGGCGAACCCGCCGCGGGAGCGGTGGTGGACGGGGGCGTCCAGGAGTCCGAGGGCTCGACGGGAGCCTCCGTCTCGCCCTCCGAGGGTTCCGGCTCGGGCGCGGGCATGGCCGGGACCGACGGTGTGGCCGTCACCATCATCGGCATGGCCTGGTCGGCGACGGCACAGTTCGGGTCGAGCCGTACGGCCGTGGTGCCCCTGCGGAAGAGGACCTCCGTCGTGCCGTTCTCCGGGAGCGTGCCCTTGGACGAGCCGTTGAGGAGGAGCTTGGCGCCATGACCCGTACGGTTGACGACCCGCACCGTGCTCTCCGCCGGCACGGTCATCGACTCGATCGAGGGCGTGGACCGACACGACAGCCCCAGCATCCCGCCCCCGGCGAAGACGACCTGACGGCCACCGGCCTCGGTCTGCTCGGCGCTGGCCGTCCCCGTGGTGACGACCGCCGCCCCGAGCAGAAACCCACCCATGACCATCGCGGTCACTCGGTGTCGGACTTGCCGTGACATGCCACCATCTCCCCGGTTCGCGAGCAATCCCTCCGATAACGACGCCCGCTCCGGCGCGGTGACGCCTGCGTATCGACCTCACAGCGGCGGGGTGAGCGTCGTACCCACGTCGTAGGCTCGGTCCATGCGCATCGGAGCCCATGTCGATCCCGCCGATCCCCTCGCCGCGGCCGCAGCCCGGCAGGCCGACGCCGTGCAGTTCTTCCTGTCCGACCCGCAGGGCTGGAAGTCACCGGTGGCGCGCCCCGATGCTGAGGCGCTCAAGGCGTCCGACGTGGACGTCTACGTGCACGCGCCCTACGTGATCAATGTCGCGACGCTGAACAACCGGATCCGCATCCCGAGCCGCAAGCTGCTGCTGACCCACGCCCGCGCGGCCGCGGCGATCGGCGCCCGCGCGCTGATCGTCCACGGCGGCCACGTCAACGCCGGCGACGACATGGCGGTCGGTTTCGACAACTGGCGCAAGACCTTCGCCTACGCGGAGAAGGAGGGCGGGCTCCCGCTGCCGGTGCTCATCGAGAACACTGCCGGCGGCGACCACGCGATGGCCCGGCGCTTCGACCACCTCGCCCGCCTCTGGGAGGCCGTCGGCGAGTTCGGTGCCGGGTTCTGCCTCGACACGTGCCACGCGCATGCCGGCGGCGAGGAGTTGCTCGGCATCGTCGACCGGGTCAAGTCCGTCACCGGGCGGATCGACCTGATCCACGCCAATGACTCGAAGGACACTTTCGACTCGGGCCGCGACAGACACGACAACCTCGGCAGTGGCAAGATCGACCCCGAGTTGGTGGTGGCGGTCATCCGCGCCTCCGGTGCGCCGGCGATCGTCGAGACCCCGGGCGGCGCCGAGGGCCAGGCCGCCGACATCGCCCTGCTGCGCGAGCGGGCCGGCGGCTGAGCCGTGGCACGCTCGCGCACAGGCAGCTGACCCGGTGCTACGAGGGAGCGGAATGACGTCCGAGCAGCCGGAGGCCGGCGCCGGTCCGACGAGCGCGACCGGCCGGTCAGCGCCCGACGCCAGCGGCAGGTCCGGGACGGTGAGCGACGCCGCCGGCCTCACAGCACCGGTCGCCACCACCGCGCACGATCTGCCGGCGGTCGCCCGCGACACGGCGCCCACGAGACATGACATCCCGCCGGTTCCCCCGGCCCCGCGCAAGGGGATTCTCGGGTGGCTGCGGCGGGGGCGGCCGCAGGG
>CAKUMG010000337.1 GCA_934667465.1 uncultured Actinoplanes sp.
TCGGGCGTGATGCCCTCGGCGGCCACGGTGGCGAGCTCGGCCCGGATCAGCTTGAGGACCTCCTCCGCCTTGGCCGGCGCGCAGCCCGCGTAGACGCCGAAGAGGCCGGCGTCGGCATACTGGGTGCCGTAGGAGTAGACCGAGTAGGCCAGGCCGCGCTTCTCCCGGATCTCCTGGAAGAGCCGGCTGGACATGCCGCCACCGAGCACGTTGTTGAGCACGCCGAGGGCGAAGCGCCGCTCGTCGTCGCGGTGCAGGCCGGCCGAGCCGAGGACCAGGTGGGCCTGCTCGGTGTCCTGGTTCCGGACCACCGTCGCGGGCTTGCGGATCTTCGCGGGGGTGCCGGTGCGCAGGCCCGCCGGTGCCCCGGCGGTGTCGAGCGGGCTGCCGGCCAGGGCCGCCCGGACCAGCCGTACCACCTTGGTGTGGTCGAGGTTGCCCGCCGCGGTGATCACGATCTCCGGCGCTCGGTAGCGGCTGCGGTAGAAGCGGTTGATCTGCGTACGGGTCATCGGCGTGATGGTCTCCTCGGTGCCCGAGATCAGCCGGCCGAGCGGCGTGCCCGCCCCGAAGAGGGCCTCGGTGAAGAGGTCGTGCACCTCGTCGCCGGGCTCGTCCTCGTGCATGGCGATCTCCTCGAGGATCACCCCGCGCTCGGTCTCCACGTCGGCCGGGTCCAGCACCGAGTTGGCCACGGCGTCACAGAGCACGTCCACGGCCAGCGGCAGGTCCGCGTCGAGCACCCGCGCGTAGTAGCAGGTGTACTCCTTCGTGGTGAAGGCGTTGGTCTCGCCGCCGACCGCCTCGATCTGCGCGGAGATGTCGAGGGCGGAGCGCTTCTCGGTGCCCTTGAAGAGCAGGTGCTCGAGGAAGTGCGAGGCGCCCGACATCGCCGGGGTCTCGTCGCGGGAGCCGATCCGGACCCAGATGCCGAGGGCGGCGCTGCGGGTCGTGGGGATCGCCTCGGTGATGATGCGGAGGCCGGTGGGCAGGACCGTGCGCCGCACGCCGTCCTGGAGGGTCCTGGTGGTGGCTTTCATCCGTTCCCAAGGTCGGGTGGGACAGAACCGCGGGCCGGCCTCTCGGCCGACCCGCGGTCACTGACTGTCATGCGGTGCTGGGACCTGCGATCAGCTGCGGTCGCCGCCGCGGTCGCCGGCCGGGCGGGACCGGCGGCGACGGGGCTCGCCGCCACCCTCGCCACGGTCGCCGCGGGGGGCACGCTCCTCGCGGGGCTTGTCGGACGCCTCGGCGGCAGCCGCCGGGGCCTCCTCGCCCTCGGGGCGGACCTTGTCGAGGTAGATCTTGCCGCGGTTGTCGATGTCCGCGATCGAGACCTCGACCTTGTCGCCGACGTTGAGGAAGTCCTCGACCTTCTCGACGCGCTTGCCGTCGCCCACCTTGGAGATGTGCAGCAGGCCGTCGCGGCCGGGCAGCAGCGAGATGAACGCGCCGAACGCGGCCGTCTTCACCACCGTGCCGAGGAACTTGTCGCCGACCTTGGGCAGGGTCGGGTTGGCGATGGCGTTGATCCGCTCCACCGCGGCGTCGGCCGAGGGGCCGTTCGTCGCGCCGACGTAGATCGTGCCGTCGTCCTCGATCGAGATGTCCGCGCCGGTCTCGTCCTGGATCGCGTTGATCGTCTGACCCTTGGGGCCGATGACCATGCCGATCTTGTCGACCGGGATCTTCACGCTGGTGACGCGCGGGGCGTATTCGCTCATCGAGGCCGGGGCCTCGATGGCCGCGGTCATCACGCCGAGGATCGTGGCGCGGGCCTCGTGGGCCTGCTGCAGCGCACCGGCCAGCACGTCCGACGGGATGCCGTCGAGCTTGGTGTCGAGCTGCAGCGCGGTGACGAACTCGCTGGTGCCGGCGACCTTGAAGTCCATGTCGCCGAACGCGTCCTCGGCGCCGAGGATGTCGGTCAGCGCGACATACTCGGTCTTGCCGTCGACCTCGTCGGAGATGAGGCCCATGGCGATGCCGGCGACCGGCGCCTTCAGCGGCACACCGGCGTTGAGCAGGGCCAGCGTCGAGGCGCAGACCGAGCCCATGGAGGTCGAGCCGTTCGAGCCGAGGGCCTCGGAGACCTGACGGATCGCGTACGGGAACTCCTCGCGCGTCGGCAGCACGGGCACCAGGGCCCGCTCGGCCAGCGCGCCGTGGCCGATCTCGCGGCGCTTCGGCGAGCCCACCCGGCCGGTCTCACCGGTGGAGTAGGGCGGGAAATTGTAGTTGTGCATGTAGCGCTTGGACTTCTCGGGGGCGAGCGTGTCCAGGGCCTGCTCCATGCGCAGCATGTTCAGCGTGGTGACACCCATGATCTGGGTCTCGCCGCGCTCGAACAGCGCCGAGCCGTGCACCCGCGGGAGGATGCCGACCTCGGCCGACAGCGGCCGGATGTCGCGCGGGCCGCGGCCGTCGATGCGGACCTGCTCGCGCAGGACGCGCTGGCGCACCTCGGACTTGGTGACCGAGCGGAACGCCGCGCTGATCTCCTTCTCGCGACCCTCGAAGCGCTCGTCGAGCACCTCGTGCGCCTTGGCCTTGACGCGGTCGAGGGCCTCCTCGCGCTCCTGCTTGCCGGCGATCTTGAGCGCCTCGGCGGTCTCCTCGCGGACGGTCTCGACGACCGCGGAGTAGACGTCGTCCTGGTAGTCGAGGAAGACCGGGAACTCCTGGACCGGCTTCGCGGCGACCTCGGCCAGCTCGCTCTGCGCGCGGCAGAGCTCGCGGAGCGCGGGCTTGGCGGCCTCGAGACCGCTCGCCACGACCTCCTCGGTCGGCGCGGCGGCACCGGCGGAGATCAGCTTGATCGCCTGCGGGGTGGCCTCGGCCTCGACCATCATGATCGCGACGTCACCGTCGGCGGTCACCCGGCCGGCGACGACCATGTCGAACGTGGCCCGCTCGAGCTCGTCGAGGGTCGGGAACGCGACCCACTGGCCCTCGATGTGCGCGATGCGCGTCGAGGCGACCGGGCCGCTGAACGGCAGGCCGGAGAGCTTGGTCGACATCGAGGCGCCGTTCATGGCGACGACGTCGTAGGGGTGCTGCGGGTCGAGCGCGAGGACGGTCTCGACGACCTGGACCTCGTTGCGCAGGCCCTTGGTGAACGACGGGCGCAGCGGCCGGTCGATCAGGCGGCAGGTGAGGATGGCGTCCTCGCTGGGGCGGCCCTCACGGCGGAAGAAGGAGCCGGGGATGCGACCCGCGGCGTACATCCGCTCCTCGACGTCGACCGTCAGCGGGAAGAAGTCGAAGTGCTCCTTCGGCTGCTTGCTGGCCGTGGTGGTCGAGAGGACGGTGGTCTCGCCCAGCTGGACGATGACCGAGCCGCCGGCCTGCTTGGCCAGGCGACCGGTGGAGAAGACGATCTCGCGGGTGCCGAACGACCCGTTGTCGATGACGGCGGTGCGAGATTCGGTGCCGAGAGCGTTGTGCTCTGTCATGTGGTGCGGTACTCCTTCGTCGAGGACCCGGCGGTCTCTACAGCGCGGTTTACAGCGTGGCCGGTCTTCGATCGAAGTGCCCCGGACGAGCTCGTTCATGTGAACTTCTCCGACCTCGCCGCACGAGGGCGGGAGTCGGTTCTCGTTTGGCCGGGGAACCACTACCGAGGACCGGTGCCGTCTTACTGTGGCCGCGCGGGTCCGTGGGTATTGCAGAGGGGGAGTGCCCTGGCGGCCACTCCCCCCGGTGAAGCTATCGGCGCAGGCCGAGCCGCTCGATGAGCGAGCGGTAACGCTGGACGTCCTTCTTCTGGACGTAGTTCAGGAGGCGGCGGCGCTGACCGACCAGCAGCAGCAGACCACGACGGCTGTGGTGGTCGTGCTTGTGCACCTTGAGGTGCTCGGTCAGGTCGGCGATCCGCTTGGTGAGCATCGCGATCTGGACCTCGGGCGAACCGGTGTCGCCCTCCTTGGCCTGGTATTCACCGATGATCTTGTTCTTGGTCTCTTGGTCGAGCGCCATGTTCTCCGTACTTCTGTGTTGCCGATGAAATCGGTGCCGGTATTGGCTTCCTCGCGACCCGCGGCGTCGGGCAGGCAGGCGAGGCCGAGCCATGAGCTGCCGGGCTCTGATCACAGCCCTGGACAGCCCAGTAGCGAACCAACCCTACCAGCCGTTCAGCCGAGCAGCGCGCGGGTCTCGTCGACGTCCCGACCGATCTGCGCAATAAGCGGTTCGATCTCCGTATATGTGCGCTGCTCGCGCAGGTGCGCCACGAAGTCGAGGGTGACCCGCTCGCCGTAGAGGTCACCCGAGAAGTCCAGCACGTACGCCTCGACGCGGCGCTCCTTGCCGGAGAACGTGGGGTTGGTGCCCACCGACACCGACGCCGGCAGCGGGCTCTCGTGCCCCGCGCGGTGCAGCCAGGCGGCGTACACCCCGTCGGCCGGGATCGCCGCGTAGCGGTGGCACATCAGGTTGGCGGTCGGGAAGCCCAGCTCCCGGCCGCGCTGGTCACCCCGGACGACCACCCCGTCGATCCGGTGCGGGCGGCCGAGCGCGGCCGCCGCGGCCTTGACGTCGCCCGCGTCCACGCAACTGCGGATGTACGTCGACGAGAAGACCAGCCCCTCGTCGGACACCAGCGGCGCCTCCTCCACCGTGAAGCCGAACGTGCGGCCCAGCCGGGCCAGCAGCCCCAGGTCGCCGGCCGCCCGGTGGCCGAACCGGAAGTTGTCACCCTCCACGACCACCGCCGCGTGCAGCGCCTCGACCAGCACGCCGTGCACGAACTCCTCCGGGCCGAGCTGCGAGAAGGCCGGGGTGAACGGCACCACGCAGAGCGCGTCGACGCCCAGCTCCTCGATCAGCTCCGCCTTGCGCACCGGCTCGGTGAGCACCGCCGGATGCGAACCCGGGCGCACCACCTCGGCCGGGTGCGGGTCGAACGTCACCACCACCGACTGCAGACCGAGGTCCCGGGCACGCTTCACCGTGTGCCCGATGATGGCCTGATGGCCCCGGTGCACGCCGTCGAAGACGCCGATGGTGACCACCGATCGTCCCAGCCCGCCGGGCACCGACTCATAGCCGCGCCACCGTTGCATTTGCACGCCTCCCCTGCGCGTCGACCACGCGTAAGAGTATCGGCCTCAGCGACTGCCTGAAACGCTACAGTTGATCCTGATATGGGCGTGGACTGGAACCTCGTTGCGGTGGTGGCCGCCGAAAGCATGTTCGGTGTCCTGTTCCTGCGCGCGCTCTACGCCTTCGTGCGCCGCCGCGACCCCCTGCAACGGGACGTGGCGTTCGTCCTGCTCCCGTGCACCGCCTGGTTCGCCACGGTGCTGGCGTGGCGGCTGTGGGGACCCTTCCCGTACGAGGTGCTGCTCGTCGCGGTCACGGTCCTGTTCGCCCAGCCCTACCTGACCGTGCGCCTGGCGGGCCGGCTGCGCTCGGTGCCGCGCTGGCTGGAGTGGTCGGCGCTGGCCACGTACGCGTTCACGGCCCTGCCCCTGCTGCTGGCCCCCGAGCCGATCTCCGGCCGCCAGTGGATCGTCGCCACCACGGGCTACGTCCTCGTCGAGGTGACCGCAGCGTTCCTGCTGCTCGGCAAGGCCCGGCGGCGCACCGGCGCCAACCGGGCCCGGCTCACCGTCGCGGCCTGCACCTCGCTGCTCTTCGCCGTGATGAGCACGCTGCTCGCGCTCGCGTCGACGCACCCCGGGGTCGCCGAGTACATCGAGGGCTACCGCGCGCTCGCCATCATCTGCGGGCTCGGCTACCTGATCGCCTTCGCTCCCCCGCGCTGGCTGCGTCGCGGCCTGTCCGCCGCGGCGGCCCAGTCGGTCTCCGAGCGCCTCCTGCGCGCACCGACCGACTCACCGGAGCAGGTCTGGCAGATGTACGCGGAGATCATGCGGCTGCACACCGGCGCCGACGCGGTGGCCGTGCTCATGCCGCGCGCCGACGGGATGCTCGGCACGACCGCGTACGCGGGCCCGCCGCTGCCCACCCCCGAGGAGCTGACCTACGCCGACCTGACCGCGCTGATGCGCCGCGGCCGGCCCGCCCGGCTCCGCGAGGGCGGCGAGGCGCTGGTCGAGCACTACGGCGACGACCTCGGCGACGACTTCGTCACCGTGCTGAGCATGCCGGTGCCGCCCGACGCCGAGGGCGCCGTGCTGCTCTTCAACCGGCACCGCAGTCTCTTCAGCGACGACGACCTGCGGCTCTTCGCGCTGGTCGGCGGTCAGGCCGCGATCCTCGCCGAGCGGCAGGCGGTGGTGGACGCCCAGCGCCGCCTGGCCACCGAGCTGAGCGCGTCGGTGGCGGCGCTGACCCAGGCCAGCCAGGCCAAGAGCGCGTTCCTGGCGAACATGAGCCACGAGCTGCGTACACCGCTCAACGCGATCATCGGTTTCAGTGACCTCATGCGCCAGGAGGAGCCGGACGGCGACCGGCGCCGGGTGCCCGCCGAGTGGGTCGAGCACATCCACACCAGCGGCCGCCACCTGCTCGGCCTGATCAACGACATCCTCGACCTGGCCAAGGTCGAGGCGGGCCGGCTGG